>JAGAEQ010000005.1 GCA_017613015.1 Bacteroidales bacterium
CCCGATTTCATTCTGACCAACTGCCCGGGCTGCAATATGTTCTTAGACCGTTGGCAGTACACCATTGCGGAAATGGAACACAAGACCTACGATGCGGAGGGCAAGGGCATTCCGGTGCTTTCGCACGAGGAGCTGGCCGCGCTGCTGATGGGCTACGACCCGTGGGACATCGGCCTGCAGATGCATCAGGTGCAGGTTGAAAGCCTGTTAGACAAAATAGGGGTGAAATATGATCCTGAAGGAAAATACAGGGATGCTTCCGGCAAGCCGCTGACTCCGCCGGAAAGACCGAATTGTCTGATTGTATAAATAAAGCGGATATGCAGAAACCAAACATCGCCGTCATTACCGGCGGCCATTCCGGAGAATATGAAATTGCCGTGCAGAGCGGCGAAAACATTTATGCGCAGCTTGACAAGGCGCGTTTCAACGTTTTTCTCATTCTGATGAAAGGGAACAGTTGGAGCTATCGCCGCGAAACGGGCGAGACCGTCGAGGTGGACAAGAACGATTTCAGCCTGCCGCTGCCGCAGGGGCGCGTCCGCTTCGATGCGGTGTTTATCGCCATCCACGGCACGCCGGGCGAGAACGGTAAGCTGCAAGGCTATTTCGACATGCTCGGTATCCCTTACGTGGGCTGCAAGGCGGACATTTCCGCACTGACCTTCAACAAACATCTGTGCAATACCTATTTGAAAGCATACGACGTGCGCATGACCGATGCCGTGCACCTGTACCGTCACGAAAAGGCGGACCCGGACGCACTGATTGCCTGTTTGGGCCTGCCCTGTTTTGTGAAGCCTTGCGGATCCGGCTCCAGCGTGGGGGTCACCAAGGTGAAACGGGCGGAGGATTTGCAGGCGGCCATGGAGGAGGCCTTTGTCTACGACGAGGAGCTTTTGGTGGAGCGTTTTGTCCCGGGCCGGGAACTGGCTTGCGGCGTGGTGGCGCTGAACCGTCAGCCGCAGGTGATTGCCATCACGGAAATCTGTCCGAAGAAGGACTTTTTTGATTACGAAGCCAAGTATCAGTCCGGACTTTCCGATGAAATCACGCCTGCGGACATCCCTGCCGCGCTGCAGAAACAGTGTGAGGAGGAATCCCTGCGCATATACAAGGCCTTGGGTTGCAGCGGCATCGTCCGCATCGACTACATCGCCAACGAAACCGGGCTGTATTTCATTGAGGTGAACACCATCCCCGGACAGACTTCCGGCAGCATCGTGCCAAAGCAGCTGGCCTACAGGGGCTGGAGTTTCAGCGAACTCTGCACCAAATTGTTGGAGGAAACCTTGGCGCAGCCGTCCCCGGGTGGAAAGTGAGGGGCCGTGAAAACAGAAGAACCGACTATTTAACTATTCATTAACGATATAATACTGTTTAAAATGGAATTACTGCAACAAATTCGGGAAAACGCCCGAAAAGCCAACAAACGCATCGTGTTGGCGGAAGGAATGGAAGAACGGACTTTGAAAGCCGCTGACATTATTTTATCCGAGAAACTGGCCCGCATCGTGCTGCTGGGCAATCCGGACACCATTCACGCCAAGGCGAAGGAATGGGGCCTGACCCACATCGGGGAGGCGGAAATCATTGATCCGGAGAACAACCCCAAGGCGGATTTTTACGCCAACATGCTGTACGAGCTGCGCAAAGCCAAAGGCGTGGACATGGAGAAAGCCGCCAAATTGGTGAAAGACCCGCTGTATCTGGCCACGCTGCTGATTAAGAACGGGGATGTGGACGGTGAGGTGGCCGGTGCCATGAACGCTACCGGCGATGTGCTGCGTCCCGCCTTCCAGATTGTGAAGACCTTGCCGGGCATCAGTGTGGTTTCCGGTGCTTTCATCATGGTGATGAAGGACAAACAATGGGGTGACAATGGAATCATGGTCTTTGCCGACTGCGCTGCCGACCCCAACACCGATGAGAACAAGCTGGCCCAGATTGCCGTGGTGACCGCTCAGACCGCCCGCGCCATTGCCGGCATAGAGCCGCGTGTGGCCATGCTGAGCTTCTCCACCAAGGGCAGCGCCAAGCATGAGCTGGTGGACAAAGTGGTCAATGCCACCCGCATCGCCAAGGAAATGGATCCTTCCTTAGTGATTGACGGCGAATTGCAGGCCGATGCCGCCATCGTCGAGAAGGTGGGCGCCTCCAAGGCTCCGGGAAGCCCCGTGGCCGGAAAAGCCAATGCGTTGGTTTTCCCGTCCTTGGAAGTCGGAAACATCGCCTACAAGTTAGTGCAGCGTCTGGCCGGCGCCGAGGCTGTCGGTCCGGTGATGCAGGGCATGGCCGCGCCTATCAACGACTTGTCCCGCGGCTGCTCCGTGGAGGATATTGTGAACGTGGTAGCTATCACCGCTAACCAGGCGGCTGCCAAAAAGTAAGGGCGGTGCATGGAAATCCGTCCGATTGCACACATCCGCACCCCTTTCCCGACGAAGTTCGGCATTCCGCGCCAAAGCGGTTTGGTGTCCGGTGCGGAGGCGGTGGTCGTGATGGAAGCGGACTATCGCATACGGGAGGCCTTCAGGGGACTGGAGGCCTTTTCCCATTTGTGGCTGCTGTGGGCTTTTTCGGAAACGGAGACGGCGCAATGGTCCCCGACGGTGCGTCCGCCGCGTCTGGGCGGAAACTCCCGCATGGGGGTGTTCGCCACCCGTTCCCCTTTTCGTCCCAATGCTTTGGGCCTGTCGTCCGTCGCCTTGGAAAGGGTGGAGTGGGAGAGTCCGCAAGGGCCGCTGCTGCATGTCCGGGGCGCCGATCTGATGGACGGCACGCCGATTTACGACATCAAGCCCTACCTGCCCTTTACCGACAGCCATCCTGAGGCTTCCGCCGGTTTCGCCGCCGCGCAGTTCTCCCGTGCTTTGGAGGTGGAGATTCCCGAGCGCTGGCTGCGGCAGATTCCGGAGCGGCACCGCCGGACGGTGGCGGAGCTGTTGGCGCAGGATCCCCGTCCGTCCTACCACCAGGACGGGGAAAGGGTGTACGGTTTCCCTTACGCCGGTATGGAAATCCGCTTCCGGGTGGAGAACCAGAAGGCGGTGGTGGTGGAAGTGCTGGAAAATAAAATGTAGAACAGAATAAAACAATACATTATGGAAACAAAACAAACGTATACCGTTGGCATTGACATCGGAGGGACCAATACGGATTTCGGCTTCGTGGACTCCCAAGGGAAAATTGTGCAGCGGGGCCGCCTGAAAATGGCGGATTACAATGAGGTGGAACCCTATGTGAAGGCTTTGTCGGAGCGGCTGCTGCAAATGGCGGACGGCTTGCGGGGAGGCATAGATGCTATCGGCATAGGCGCGCCCAACGGCAATTTCTACACCTCCTGCATAGAGCATGCGCCCAATTTGAAGTTCAAGGGCATTGTCCCCTTGAAGGACATGATACAGCAGTACATTCCGGTGCCTGTGACCCTTTCCAACGACGCCAACGCCGCCGCTTACGGCGAATTGGTGTACGGCGGGGCCAAAGGCATGAAGGACATGACCATGTTCACCCTGGGGACAGGAGTGGGCAGCGGTGTCATTGTGGACGGTCGTCTGGTGCACGGCTTCACCGGTTGCGCCGGAGAGCTGGGCCACGCGGTGCTGATTCCGGAAGGCCGCCTGTGCAGCTGCGGCCGCCGGGGCTGTCTGGAGGAGTACGCTTCCGCCCGGGGCATCTGCCAGACCTTTGAGGAATTGCGGGCGCAGAACCCTGCTTATCAGGGCGTGTTGGCGGAGGTGCCTTTCGCCGAGCTGGATCCCAAGCGGATTGCGGACGCGGCGCACGCCGGAGACGCTCTCGCCTTGCAGACCTATGAGCGCACTGCTTATCTGTTGGGCATCGCTTGCGCCAATGCCGTCGCGTTTTCCTCGCCCGAGGCCATTTTCCTGATGGGCGGGCCGGTGCAGGCGGGCAGCATATTGTTCGAGCCGCTGAAACGCTCCTTCGAAGCCCATCTGTATGTCTCTTTCAAGGGCCGGACGCAAATCCGCCTTTCGGAAATGAACGCTAATGACGTGGCTATCCTTGGTGCGGCGGCGCTGACCAAGATGCCGCGTTAAGTCAGTGGAGCCGGAAGGGGTTGCGGGTTTCAAAACGCAGGTCCTTCCCATTGAGGGGGTGGCGGAAGCACAGCCGGAAGGCGTGCAGGCAAAGGCGGCCTTCAGGATCGCTGCCGTCCCCGTATTTGCGGTCTCCGGCGACAGGGAAGCCGATGTCCTGCAAGTGGACGCGGATTTGGTTCTTGCGGCCGGTGTCCAGGCGAAGCTCCACCATGGAGTATGCCTCGCCCACTTCTAAGGTTCGGAAGTGGGTGACCGCGTATTTTCCCCCGTTGTCGTAAGGGGAGGAGTAGGTGACGAACTGCCGGTTGTCTTTCAGCCAGGAGGTGATGGTCCCTTCCTTTTCCGTCATGCGGCCGTGCACAAGGGCGATGTAGCGCCTGTCGTACACGCGTTCTTTCCAGTTGTCCTCGAACAGCAGCGCGATTTTTTTGCTTTTGGCGAACAGCAGCAGTCCGGAGGTGTCCCTGTCCAAACGGTGGACGGTGTGGGCACGCGCCCGCTGCCTGCTCTGCTCGAAATAGGCGTTCAGAACGGTTTGTACGCTTTGTTTTCCCGGGTCCGGGCTTTGGGTGAGCAGCCCGCAAGGCTTGTCCACCACCACCAAGGCGGTGTCCTCATACAGTATCTCCATTTCCGGACTTTTGCGGTGTCCGGTATGTGCAGGTGTTTTTCTCATACCTTTCCAACGGAAAAAATGCCGATATATTTTCCCGGCCACTGATGTTTGGTATTTGCTTTTTGATTAATTTTGCAATTTACGGGTCATTGCAGCAGCTATATGAAGAAAAAGAAAGTCTTGTTCATCATCAATCCGAAATCGGGGACGGGCCGGTACAGGAAAGTCCCTTCCCGCATCGAGGCGTTTCTGGACAAGGAGTCTTTTGACTATGAGCTTTGCTACACCCGTTACGGAGGGCATGCCACGGAACTGGCGCGCAAGGCGGTGGAGGATCATACGGACATGGTGGTCTCCGTCGGAGGGGACGGGACGCTGAACGAGGTGATCCGGGCCTTGGCCGGCACGCAGACCGCATTAGGCATTCTTCCCACCGGTTCCGGCAACGGACTGGCGCATCATCTGCATATCCCCTTTAAAATCAAGAAAGCCGTGCGTCTGTTGAACGAAGGCTGCATTGAAAACATTGACACGGTTTCCCTGAACGGCCAGGTGTATGCCAGCATCGCCGGGGTGGGTTTCGACGCCTTTGTGGCGGAAAAGTACCGTCATACCGCGCACCGGGGCTTTTTCCCCTACCTTCGTCTGGTGATCTCGAACTATTTCCGTTACCAGCCCCGGACCTATGTGATGGAAGGGGATGGGGAGACCCATACCGTGAAGGCTTTGCTGATTTCCTTCGCCAATTCCTCCCAGTGGGGCTATGACGTGAAGATTTCGCCCAAGGCTTCCGTGCAGGACGGCGTGGTTGATGTGATGGCGGTGCGCAAACCTCCGCTGTACGCGCTGCCGCGCATTGTGCTGTTCCTCCTTTCCGGAAATTTGGACCGCATTACAAAGTACGTGAAAATCTATAAAATACAACAATTCAAACTCAAGGCGGCGGAAGGGGCCGAGCTGTACACCCACCTGGACGGGGATTTCATGGGCATGCAGCGGGAAGTGGAGGTGAAAGTGCTTCCGATGTCCTTGCGAATCGCCTTGAAACGAACCATTTAAACCCATAGCCATGAAACTACAACTGCGACGCCCTTTGGTGTTTTTTGATTTGGAGACGACGGGAGTCAATATCGGAACGGACCGGATTGTGGAGATTAGCATGGTGAAAATCATGCCCGATCAGACGGAAATCGTGCGGACCCACAGGGTCAATCCCTGCCGCCACATTCCCATTGAGGCCTCCCGTATCCACGGCATTTACGACAAGGATGTGCAGAACGAACCGGATTTTAAGACCTTGGCTCCGGAAGTCGCCGCTTTTTTGAAGGACTGCGACCTGGCCGGGTACAACCTGCTGAAATTCGATGTGCCGCTGCTGATGGAGGAGTTCATGCGGGTGGATTTCGATTTCTCCCTGCGCGGGGTGAAAATCGTGGACGTGCAGAACATTTTCCACAAAATGGAGCCGAGAACCCTTTCGGCGGCCTACCGTTTCTACTGCGGGGAGCGTCTGGAGAACGCCCACACCGCCGAGGCCGACACCATTGCCACCTTGCGCGTGCTGGAGGCGCAGCTGGACCGCTACAAGGACACGCCCTACATCGACAAGGACGAAGTGGAGAGCTTTCCCGTGGTCAATGACGTGGACAAGCTGGCCGCTTTCTCCACCGGCGGACGCAACGTGGATTTGGCCGGACACATTGTCTTGAACGACAACGACGAAGAGGTTTTCGCCTTCGGAAAACACAAGGGGGAGACGGTGCGCAGCGTGTTCCGCAAGGAGCGCAACTACTACGACTGGATGATGAAGGCGGAGTTCCCGCTTTACACCAAAAAGGTCATCACCCAAATTTACGAGGCGGAGTACCTGAAAGATTTCGGAAAGATCATATAGGCATGGAGGAGAACCTTCTACAGCAGGATATCCCCGTTCCGGAAACGGAGGAAGAGTCCGGTCTTCGGACAACGGAGGAGGGCGAGGCACTTTACGAGCATTTCCACATTGTGGTGAATGCCGGGCAGGAGCCTTTGCGCATTGACCGCTTCCTGACCAGCCGCATCCGCAACGTGTCGCGCAACAAAGTGCAGCAGGCCTTGCGTGCCGACAACATTTTGGTGAACGGCAAGCCGGTGCGGCCCAACTACCAGGTGCGCCCTTCGGACGAGGTTTCCGTGGTCATGGCCGAGCCGCCGCGGGATTCGGAGATTCTTCCGGAAAACATTCCCATTCAGAAAGTGTATGAGGATGCGGACATTATGGTGGTGAACAAGAAAGCCGGCATGGTGGTGCATCCCGCCTACGGGAATTACACCGGCACCTTGGTGAACGCGCTTTGCTACGATTTGGGCGGCCGTCCGGGTGAGGTGCGTCCGGAGCACATTCCTTACCTGGTGCACCGTATTGACAAGGACACTTCCGGCATTCTGCTGGTGGCGAAGAACGAGACTGCGCAGGCCCGCCTGGCGCATGATTTCTTTGTGCACAACATCGACCGGAGGTACTATGCGTTGGTCTGGGGCGATTTCGACGAGGACGAGGGCACGATTGACGCGCCTTTGGCCCGTTCCGCCGCCGACCGCCGCGTGATGGAGGTCAGCAAGGACCCCTACATGGGCAAACGGGCCGTCACCCATTGGAAAGTGGTGGAGCGTTTCGGTTATGTCACGCTGATAGAGTGCCGTTTGGAGACGGGGCGCACCCATCAGATCCGCGCCCACATGCGTTCCATAGGGCACCCCCTGTTCAACGACGCCATGTACGGCGGCAACCGCGTGCTGAAAGGCACGATTTTCTCGAAATACAAGCAGTTCGTGCACAATTGCTTCGAAATCCTTCCGCGTCAGGCGCTGCATGCGAAATGCCTGGGCTTCACGCATCCGGTGAGCGGGGAACGCCTCTTTTTCGATTCTGAGCTGCCGGAGGATATGGCCTCCACCCTTGAAAAATGGCGCAATTACGCCTATCACAAAGTGTATGAAGAGGATGTCGCCACGCTTTCCCGCGCCGAGCTGGACGAGCGGGCCCAACTTATGTCAAACAAATACAAATAGCAATCGTATGAAAAAACATCTTATGCAACTGCTGGCAGGCGTGCTTTTCCTGTTCGGTGCGCAGGCCGTCACCGCGAAACCCTCTTTGGTGGGCGTGCTGAAAAACGCCAGGGACACCCGCAGCGTGGCGCTGTATTCCGCCACAGACAAAAACCAGAAAGCCCCCCTCGAAGTGTCGGTGGTGGATTCGGCGGGTAATTTTGTCTTCAATTACCGTCCCAAGGCCATGGGCTATTTCACTTTGCAGTTTGAAAACGCCAAAAGCGTGCTCTGCGTGCTGAAACCGGGAACCACGGTTTACCTGACCATAGACGCACGCACCGGCATGCTGCTGAAAACGGCCAATTCCGACGAGAACACCCTGATGCTGAACTACCAGCAGCGGCTGATTGATTTGGACAAGCGGAAAGACCGCATCGTGAAGGCGCACAACAAGAAGGAGAATCCGAATTTCCAAACGGAAATGCAGCAGCTGGAGGCCGACCGCAAGGCCTATATCGTGGAGCTGTGCGAGAACAACTTGGGCAACTACGCCACCGCCGCACTGCTGGAGTACCTGGAGGCGGACGAGTACCAGGAGTTGTACGAGCAGGTGCTGACCCCGCTGCGGAAAAAGCACCCCAAGGACGCTTTTCTGGAACACAAGTACAATCAGCTGCAAACTTCGCTGAGCCTGAATCCGGGCAACCCCGCTCCGGATTTCACCCTGACCGACACCAACGGGGCGGAAGTGCGTCTTTCCGACTTCCGGGGAAAAGTGGTGCTGCTGGATTTCTGGGCCTCCTGGTGTCCCGACTGCCGCAGGGAAAATCCCTATGTGGTGCAATTATGCCGGACTTGGCATGCCAAAGGCTTGGAAATCATAGGAATTTCCTTGGACAATGACAAGGACCGCTGGCTGGCAGGCATGCGTGCGGACGGTTTGGACTGGACGCAGCTGAGTTCGTTGAAACGCTGGGAATGCCCGGTGCGCACGGCCTACAACATCCATTGGATTCCCACCCTCGTCCTGATTGACAAGGACGGACGCATCGCCGCCCGTGGAGTGAGCGTGGCGGAAGTGGAGGAGGCTGTCAAAAACCTGCTCAAATAAACACAGAAACGACCGACCATGAAAAAAACATGCCTGATTTTGATGTGCCTGGCTTTCGCTTGCATCCTGTCGCAGGCGGCTCCGAAAAAAGTGACAATCAAAGGCACGGTTGTCAACTATACCGCCAACGACAGCGTGGAGCTGTATGACGCCCTCGGACGGCAGAAAAACGCGCTGGAGAAAGCTCCCGTGGAGAAAGGCCAGTTCAAGCTCCATTACAACCCTACGGAAATCGGGTATTATGTGCTGCGTTTCCCGACAGGGAAGAACGTCTTGGCCGTGCTGGTGCCCGACCGCACCTTGGAACTGACGGTGGACGCCCAGTCCGGAATGATCAGGGAAGCGAAAAACTCTCCGGAGAACCAGTTGCTGCACACCTATCAGGAGTACCTGATGCAGCTTGAAAAGAAAAAGGACAGTCTGGTGCGTGCCCATCAGGAGACGCCCGACCCGGACATACAGCGGAAATTCCTCCGTTTGGAGGAGGAACGGGTGAACTACCTGGCTTCGCTCTGTCTCGGGCATGCCGACAATTATGCGACGGCGGCTTTGATGGAGAACCTCAAGTACGATCAGGCCCCTGAGGTTTTTGACTCGGTTTTTACCTGCCTGTACCGCAAATACCCCAAAGACCCCTACATACAGTACCGGGTGTCGGAGGTGGAGAACAACAAATTCCTTTCGCCGGGTTCCGAAGCCCCTGATTTCACACTTGCCGACACCAATGGAGTGAAAGTCAGTTTGTCCGATTTTCGGGGCAAGGTAGTGGTGATTGATTTCTGGGCTTCCTGGTGCCGTCCCTGCCGTCAGGAGAATCCTAACATGGTGCGTTTGTACAAGTCTTTTCATGACAAGGGTTTGGAAATTCTGGGCGTCTCGCTGGACAACGACCGCCGCAGTTGGATGGACGCCATTCACAAGGATGGCCTGTACTGGACGCAGATCAGTGATTTGAAGCAATGGGAGTGCGTGGTCGCCAGGCAGTACCGTGTATCCGGCATCCCTTTCACCGTGCTGATTGACCGGGACGGGAAAGTGGTTGCCAAGGGATTGCGCGGCAATGAGTTGCGCCAGCGGGTAGAAGCTTTGTTAAACCAAGAATAAGCTGATGGCGTGCATGCGTTCGTTCCGGATACACTTGCTTGTAATGTTGTGCCTTACCGGCTTTTGGGCTGTCGCCCAGACCGGAGGGACGAACGTGTTCAATATTTTGAGCCTGCCTTCTTCGGCGCGTCAGGCGGCCTTGGGCGGACGCCTGCTTTCGGTCTGGGATGACGACGCTGCGCTGGCCCCAGTGAACCCTTCCTTGCTGCGTCCGGAGTGGGACGGCAGCCTGAACCTGCAATGCGTGGATTATTTTTCCGGTGCGTTTTACGGTAATGCCGACTACCTGCGCTCCTTCCGTACCGGCACCTTCCGTTTCGGGGTGCAGGCCATGGGCTACGGCCGTTTTGACGCCTACGACATCTACGGGAACGAAGAGGGCTCTTTCAGCGCGGGCGATTACGTGCTTTCTGCCGGGTACGGGCGCGACATTGTGCCGGACAAATTTTCCATGGGAATGAACGCCAAGACGGTCTTCTCCTATTACGAAACCTATTTTTCCGCAGGTCTGGCCGTGGATGTGGCGGCTTCCTACCGGGATACGGCGAAAGCCCTTTGCGTGAGTTTGGCGGCGGTCAATATAGGGGCGCAGTTAGTGCGTTACGCGGACGAACGGGAGTACCTTCCCTTGGATGTGCAGCTGGCGGTTTCCCGGAAACTGGAGCATTTGCCCGCACGCTTTCATTTTGTCTTTCATCACCTGACCCAATGGAACCTGCGCTACAACGACCCGACGGACCCTTATGTGGAGCGGGACGTGCAGACCAAGAAGCCCAGGGAGGCCTCAGGGGTGGAGCGTTTTGTGGACAACGCCTTTCGCCATTTCATTCTGGGGCTGGAGGTGCAGCCCGCCAAGGCACTTTCCCTGCAAGTCGCCTACAATTACGACATGCGCCGCGAAATGCGTCTGTACAACAAGCCTGCGGCGGTGGGGCTCTCCTACGGGGTGAACTTGCACATCCGCAAATTCAGCGTGCAGTACGCAAGGGTGCACAACCACCTCGCGTCCGTGCCGAACTGTCTCACGCTTTCCACCAATTTGAATTCATTCAGTCATTAAAACCAAAAAACAAAAATAACGTATGGAATATTGGATTATCGGAATGTCCGGAATGCTGCTGACGATTGTCGGAGTGGGCGTGATTGCCTGTTTAATGCTGAAGGCGAGCCATGAAAAAGCCCTGAAACAAATTGTGCTGGAACGGAAAAAGGAGAGCATGCCGGTCGTGGTCCCCATCCGCCTGCAAGCCTATGAGCGTGTGGCTCTGCTGTTAGAGCGCATACGTCCCGAAAGCCTGCTGCTGCGGGAGCTGCCCGGCGACCGCAATGTGGCGCAGTACCATACATGGCTGCTGACCTCCATACGTAACGAGTTTGAGCACAACCTTTCCCAGCAGGTGTACATTTCCTCCGCCCTTTGGGAGGCGGTCAAGAACGCCCGGGAGGAAACGGTGAAGCTCATTCACTTGGCCGCCGGACAGTTGGATGACAACCAGCCCGGCTCCCAGTTGGCTTCCCGTATACTGGAAATGACGGTGTCTGTGCGGAACGAGCCCACCGATGCCGCCTTGGCCCTGCTGCATCAGGAAATCAAGGAGATGTATTAGGCGTTATTTTTTTCCGGATACGCCCTTTCGTATTTCTTTTTGTTGTACTTTTGTGGCTGCAGTCGGTTGGCTGCGGAATGAAAAAAATGAAAAATGCCGAATATTGGACATGGAGCGGATTCGCTTCGTCCGGACGCTATGCCGGAGGAGCGGGAAAATGTTTCGCTACGTAGCGAGGAGGTGAGGGAGCTTCTGGGGCATCCTCCGAAACGCATACTGCGTTGCGGTATCTCGGTGCTGTGCGCTGTGGTGGCGGGCCTGTTCGCCGGGAGCTGCCTTATCCGCTATCCGGAGGTGCTGCGGGCTCCGGTGACGGTGAGCGCCACCAACCTGCCCGCCGGGGTGGTGGCCTGCGTTTCGGGACGCCTCGACACGCTGTTTGTCACAGAAAAACAGCGTGTGCGGGCGGGGGATTGCTTGGCGGCGATTGAAAGCGCGGCTTCGTGGGAGGATGTGCTGTGGCTCAAAAGCCACCTGGACACGCCCGCCCGGGAAGCTCCCTTGCGGATAGGGGGCTTGCAGTCCGCCTATTCCGCCTTGCTCAAAGCCCGGGAGGAGTATGACATTTTCCGGAAGGAAGACTATTACCAATTGAAAATTAGTTCCTTGAAACGCCAGCTGGCGGTGGGGCAGGCGGTGCTGCTGCATACGGAGCGGCAGCTGCGCACCCAGGAAGGGCTGTTGGAGACGGCCCGGGCACTTTTTGCCATGGATTCCCTTTTGCATGCGCAGGGCATGGCCTCCAAGGTGGAATACGGCAACCGGCGCAGCCAGTACCTTCAGCAGCGGCAGTCCTGCGAAGCGGCGGTGGCGGCGGTGGACAACCAGCGCGTCCGTCTGTTGCAGCTGGAGCAAAGCGTTTTCGACTTGGAGCAGGAGCGCAGGGAGCGGGAGAACAGCCTTTCCTTGGCCTTGGACGCGGCGCGGGACGGGCTTTTGGCCGAAGTGGAGGTCTGGGAGCGGCAATACCTGCTGAAAGCCCCCTGTGACGGAAGGGTCGCCCTGACCACCTACTGGCAGCGGAACCAGAACGTGAGCGTCGGGGACATTGTGGCCACCGTGGTGCCGGAAGACAGCCTGCGCATCATCGGGAAAATACTGCTGCCGCTGCAAGGGGCGGGAAAGGTCAGGGCCGGTCAGACGGTGCACATCCGCTTTGAGCAGTTTCCGTATATGGAATACGGCATGGTCCGTGGGGTGATCCAAAGCGTTTCCTTAGTGCCGGTGCAGACGGCGGAGGGAAGCCGCGCCTATGTGCTGGAGGTAGGGTTTCCGGAGCAATTGACGACGAGCTACCGTAAAAAACTGCCTTTCTGTCAGGAAATGCTTGGCACGGCGGAGATTGTCACGGAGGATATGCGTCTGGCGGACCGCCTGCTCCGCCCTGTGCGGGCGGTATTCACCCAATGAGAACAGAAAAGCGTGAAAAAAATGAAAAAAGAATTCCCTTTTTACCGTCAGTTGGATGCCATGGATTGCGGGCCAGCTTGTCTGCGCATGATTGCCAGGCACTATGGCCGCCATTACCGATTGGAGACCTTGAGGCAGAAAAGCGGCATCAGCCGGGAGGGCGTGAGCCTGCTGGGCATCAGCGCGGCGGCGGAGAGCATAGGTCTCAAGAGCCTGGGGGTGCGCATTGGTTTTACGCAGCTTTGCGAAGCGCCCCTTCCCTGCATTGTGCATTGGAAACAGCAGCATTTTGTGGTGGTGTACGCCATTCGCCCCTCCGCAGGGAAAAAGCGGCCTTCCATGGTGTTTGTCGCCGATCCGGGGGCCGGGCGCATCCGCTACACCGCCGAGGAGTTTCTTGCGTCCTGGGCTTCCGCTTCCCGTGGGGATGAGGTGGCGGGCATTGCGCTGCTGTTGGAACCCACCCCTGATTTTTATGCGGAGGAAGGCGAAAAACGGGACAAGACCAAGCTGCGTTTTGTGCTGGACTACCTCAAACCCTATAAAAAACTTTTGGTGCAGCTTTTTCTCGGCATGCTGCTGGGTACGTTCTTGCAGCTGGTCTTTCCCTTTCTTTCCCAAGGAATTGTGGACTACGGCATAGGGAACAGCAACCTGCATTTTGTCACGGTCATGCTTGTCGCCCAGCTGACCCTGTATGCCGCCCAGACCTCCGTGGAGTTTATCCGTTCGTGGATACTGCTGCATGTCAGCACCCGCATCAACATCTCCATCCTTTCGGATTTCCTGATCAAACTGATGAAATTGCCCATCGGCTTTTTCGATACCAAGAAAATTGGGGATCTGATGCAGCGTATCGGGGACCACAGCCGCATAGAGGCTTTTCTGGCCTCTTCCACGCTCAATACCTTGTTCTCTTTTGTCAGCATATTGGTTTTCAGTATGGTGTTGGCTTTCTACAACCTGCGCCTTTTCGGGGTTTTCCTCTTGGCCAGCCTGCTGTACGCCGCGTGGATAACGCTTTTTTTGAAAAAGAGGAAGGAATTGGACCACAAGCGTTTCGCCCAGGCTTCGGCGGAGCAGGGAAATCTGTATCAGCTCATTACCGGCATGCAGGAAATCAAGCTCAACAATTGCGAAAGGCAAAAACGTTGGGAATGGGAGCATATACAGGCAAAATTGGTAAAAATCAGCATTAAAGGATTGGCATTGAGCCAATACCAGCAGAGCGGCGCTTTTTTTATCAATGAGACCAAAAACCTGCTGATTTCCTTTGTGTCGGCGGCGGCGGTGATACGGGGCGACATGACCTTGGGTATGATGACGGCGGTGCAATACATTATCGGTCAGTTGAATGCGCCTGTGAACCAAATCATAGGCTTCATACAGTCGGCGCAGGACGCGAAAATCAGCCTGGAGCGTTTGGGGGAAATCCACAACCGTCGGGACGAGGAGGAAGACGAAGGGGGAAGGCTGCACCGCCTTTCCTTTGGAACGGAGGAAGGGGTCCCGCTGCCGCTTCAGGTGCGCAAGCTGAATTTCCGTTACGATGCCTTGGGCACGCTCACTTTGAGTGACATAGATCTGGACATTCCGGCGGGCAAGGTGACGGCGGTAGTGGGGACAAGTGGCAGCGGAAAGACCACTTTGCTGAAATTGCTGCTCGGTTTTTATCCGCCGGTTTCTGGGGAAATCCGCGTGGGGGACACCCCTTTGGACGCCATCAGCCGCCATTTCTGGAGGGATTGCTGCGGCAGCGTGATGCAGGACGGTTTTGTCTTTTCCGACAGCATCGCCCGCAATATCGCGGTGGGCGATGGGGAGATTGACATGGAACGTCTGCTCTCTGCCTGCCGGGTGGCGCATATTTTAGACATGGTGAAGTCCCTGCCGCTCGGCTTTGACACCATGATAGGGCAGGAGGGGAAAGGGCTTAGCCAGGGGCAGCGGCAGCGGATTCTGATTGCGCGGGCTGTGTACAAAAACCCCAAGTATCTGTTCTTTGACGAGGCAACCAATGCCTTGGACGCCAATAACGAGCGTGTCATTATGGAGAACCTTCAGCACTTTTTTGAAGGGCGTACCGTGTTGGTGGTCGCGCACCGCTTGAGCACGGTGCGGCATGCCGACCAGATTGTGGTGATGGAGCAGGGGCGCATCGTGGAGCGCGGCACCCACGAGGAGCTGACCGCCGCCAAAGGGGCGTATTTCGCTTTGGTGAAGAACCAATTGGAGTTGGGTGGCGCTTAATCGGCGTCGCGGCAGGCTTCCCAGATGGTGATGGCGTCTTTGGTCGCTTTCACGTCGTGGACGCGCAGCAGGTTCGCGCCTTGTTGCAGGGCGATGAGGTTGGCCGCGACGGTGGCCGCCAAAGCGTCTTCGGGTCCGCCGTTTATGCTCTGGTAGAGCATGCTTTTCCGGGAAAGAGCACAGAGCAGGGGGCATTCCAAGCTGCGGAACACGCCGAAATGTTTGAGCAGGCTGAAATTTTGCGCTCTCGTTTTCCCGAAGCCGAAGCCCGGGTCCACAATCACGTCTTTGACCTGCATGCGGTGCAGGGTCTCCACTTTTTGGCTCAGGGAGCGAAATACCGACTGCACCACGTCTTCATAGTCCGTGAGGGTCTGCATCACTTCCGGCTTTCCGCTGGTGTGCATGACAATGTAGGGGAGTTGCCGTTGGGCGACGAGGGAAAACATGCGCTCGTCGAAATCGCCGCCGGAAACGTCGTTGATGATGTCCACCCCGTTGTCCGCGCAGGCTTCGGCCACGGAGGCACGCCAAGTGTCAATGGACAGCAGCGCGTCCGGGAAATGCTTGTGGATGTTTTTGATGGCTTCTGTGGCGGTGCGGATTTCCTCCTCCTCCGGAATGCCTTTGGCGTTGGGGCGGGTGGACATGCATCCGATGTCCAGAATGTCTGCACCTTCCTTCAACAGCCGCTCGCAGTGGTGCAGGTAGTCCTCCGGAAGAAAGTGCAGTCCCCCGTCGTAAAAGGAGTCTTCCGTGACGTTCACAATGCCCATGACCAAGGGGTGTTCAAGGGAAATCAGCCGGCCCCTGCATCGCAGGCTTCCGGCTTGACTCGCTAAAGTTTGAGAATTGTTTTCCATATTTTCAAAGGTTTATTTGTTAAAAGGTTCATTCGTTATACAAGGTATACAGCACCACTTCGCCGACCCTTTGCAGAGAGGCGCGGTCGATGTTTTCCAGACGGTCGTTCACGGTGTGCCAGTTCGGGTTGAAACCGGAACCGGTCCCGGCATGGTATTCAATGATGTCTATGACGGGAATACTAGTTATCTGATTGATATACAAATGGTCGTCAATAATAGCGGGCGTTTCCTTGGGACTGAAATGGGCGGCGTGTCCCAGCCGCGCCGCGTAGTTCCAAATGCGGTTCTGTATGTCCTGGGCGTAGAAGGCGGAAGTCCCTTCCTTGCAGAAAACGGCGTTTTGTCCGCCCACCATGTCAAGCAGTATGCCGAAACGCGCCTTGTAAGCCGTCACGTGCGGGTGTTTCGCCCAATATTGGGAGCCGAGGCACCAGTCATCGGTGGAACCTTCCTCGTCCTGAGGGGAACCGTAGTCTTCGGCATCGAAAAAAAGGATGTCCACGCCGGTTTCCGGGCGTTTTAGGCTGAGTTGGCGGGCCGTTTCCAAAAGCACGCCCACGCCGCTTCCGCCGTCGTTCGCCCCGTCAATGGGGGTGCGGTGCAGGGCGGGGTCCGGGTCGTGGTCGGCATAGGGCCGGGAATCCCAGTGCGCGGCCACGAGAATGCGTTTCTCCGCCTGAGGGTTGAAACAACCGATGAGGTTGCAGGCTTTCAGCGTGAGGTTGTTGTAGGTGCGGACGCTGTATTCCTGTACGTAAACCGTATCGCAAAAACGTTCAAGGGTTTGGCGGAGGTAGGCTCCGCAGCGGCGGTGCGCTTCCGTGTTGGGGACGCGAGGTCCGAATGCGCATTGCGCGGCCACAAAGGCGTAGGCCGAATCTGCGGAAAAGTCCGGACGGACAACGGCTTCTTCGTTCTCTTGCGGCGGGGTGGCGTTGTTGTTTTCGTGGCGGCAGGCGGTGGCGCACAGCAGCAAGAGTGCGCCGCAAAGGAAAAGGTGTCTTGTTTTCATGCGGATGCTTCGGTTTTGTCGGTTTCGTTGAAAGGGCTTTCCGGGCTTATCCATTGGTAGGACGTGTCCCGTTTGAACCACGTGATTTGCCGTTTGGCGTAATGGTGGGTGTTGTTTTTGATGGCCTGAACGCTTTCCTCCAAGCTGCATTGTCCGTCGAAATGGGCGAATAGCTCTTTGTAGCCCACGGTGTTCAAGGCGTTGAGCTGGCGGTAGGGGTACAGGGCGCGTGCCTCTTCCTCCAAGCCTTGCCGCATCATGCGGTCCACGCGCTCATCAATGCGCTGGTAAAGTGTCTCTTTGGGAAGGTTGAGGCAGAACTTGCGTATGCGGAAGGGGCGTTGTTTCTGCTGGCTTTTACGCAGGGAGGTGAAGCTTTGTCCGGTTTGTATGCAGACTTCCAGCGCACGGATCAGGCGGACGGGGTTGCTTTGGTCCACTATGGCGTAATAGTCCGGATCTTTTTCTTTCAGCATGTGGAGCAGTTCTTCCTTGCGGTCTTCGCGCAGCATGCGGTGCAGCGTCTCGCGCAAAGCGGGGTCGGGGTCGGGCAGCAGGTCAATGCCGTTGCAGACAGCGTCGATATAAAGTCCGCTTCCTCCGGCAAGTATCACATAATCATGGTGTTGAAATAATTCTTGCAGCAGGTCCATGGCCTCCTGTTCGTAGCGGTACACATTGTAGGGCTCGTGAATGGAGCGGTTCCCGATGAAATGGTGGGGGACGCGGCGCAGTTCCGCTTCGTCCGGGGCGGCGGTGCCTATCCGCATTTCACGGTACAACTGCCGGGAATCGGCGGAAACGATTTCCGTGCGCAGCTGTTCCGCCCAGCGGATGGCGGCGGCAGTTTTTCCGGAGGCGGTGGGCCCGGTCAGTACAAGAAGGGTGGGCGCGGACATTACAGCAGGTCCATCGCTTCGTCCAGGTCGGTGCTCAGCCCTTCCAAATCCTCCTCGTCGTAAAAGAGTTCGTCCTCCTCGTCCTCGTTTTCTTCCAGAAAATCCTGAAAACCTGTGTCCTCTTTGATGTTGACGGGTTTGGGAAGCTCCCCGCTGCTGTGGGTGCACACGGGATAGGTCTTGCCCTCCTTGCCTTCCATGGATTTGATGAGTTCGATGTAAAACGTGTGGAGGTGAAGAAAATCCTGCTCGTAGATGATGCGCTGGTGCGGGTCGTTGATGAATTGGCTGAGCACCGCGTTCTCCATGGTGGTTTTCTCCGTCACCAGGTACTGGTCCTGGGTGTCTTCGTTTTCATCGTCGGCGGCGTTGGCGAAGGCCTCCACTTCCGATTCCATGTCCACCAAAGTGATTTCCTTCAGCTTGTTCCATTTGCGGTCGCAAAGGTAGAAGGAGGCCAGCTCTTGCGGGTTCAGTCCCTTGATGCTGTCCAGAATCGCCAGATGGAAATCCTTGAACGTCTGTTTGGCCCCGATTTCGAAGTCTCTCACGAAACCTTCCACCTCGTCGTAAAGTAATCTGAATTTGTATATGTACATTGTGCGTTGAATTTTTTACATACCAAAGTACAAAAATAGTCTATTTATGGATATTCCACCCCATCTTTTTCAGAAAAAATGTGCGGGAAGGGATGCTGGGTGTTGATGTTTTCGACAAAGGCCAGAAACTCCTCCTTGCCCTTGCCGGTGACCGCCGAGCTGATGATGTAGGGGGGGCGTTCCTCCCACTGCTCGTCCAGGCATTCCATAAAGGCCTGGACGTTGCGTTCCGTGCGCAGGCTGCTTTGTTTGTCCGCTTTCGTGAAAACCAGCAGGAAGGGGATTTGTTTCTCCCCCAGTTTGCTGATGAAGGAAAGGTCGATTTTCTGCGGTGTCAGCCGACTGTCGATGAGAACGCAGAGATAGTAGAGGTTGCGCCGGTTCTCGATGTAGTCCATGGTCATGCCGCTCCATTGCATGCGCAGGGTTTTTGCCGTGCGGGCGTATCCGTAGCCGGGAAGGTCTACGAGGTACCAGCTGTTATTGACTATAAAATGGTTGATCAGCTGTGTTTTGCCTGGCTTGGAAGAGATTTTGGCCAGTTTGTGCTGCCCTGTCAGCATGTTGATGAAGGAGGACTTGCCGACGTTGGAGCGTCCGACGAAGGCGTATTCCGGCAGGTTTCCGGCGGGGCATTGGCTGTAATGGGAGCTGCTTTTCAGGAATTGGGCGTTTTTGATCAGCATGGTTGTTCGTTGTTTTGGTCCTCCATTTCCTGCAAGGCGTGCAGGGTCTGGAGTATTTCTTGAATATCGTTGGATGTGAGTAATTTGAGTTTCTGCTGCTTGATGTTGAGCTGCCCTTTGAAGTAGGCTTTGTAGTGCTTGCGCATTTCCAGCATGCCGGTATGCTCCCCTTTGAAAGCGATGTTGGCGAGAAAATGCTGCTCGCAGACCCGGGCGCGTTCGGCCAGGTCGGGTGCGGGTGGTATGTCGCGACCTTCCACCAAGGCGCGGCACTGCTGGAAAATCCAGGGGTTCCCTATGGCCCCCCGGCCTATCATCAGCCCGTCCACGGGGTAGGCGGCAAGGCGGTCGCGGGCAATTTCCCAGGTGGTGATGTCGCCGTTGCCGATGATGGGAATGCGGATGTCCGGATCGTTCTTGACGGCGCCAATCAGGCTCCAGTCGGCTTCTCCCTTGTACATCTGTGCTTTGGTGCGCCCGTGTATGCTCAAGGCCTGCACGCCGATGTCCTGTAAGCGTTTGGCCAGCTCTACGATGGGTTTGGAGGCCTCGTTGTAGCCGATGCGGGTCTTCACCGTAACCGGAAGGGAGACGGAGCGCACCACCTCCTGCGTGATGCTGACCAGCATGTCAGGGTACTGCAACATGCCCGAACCGGCGTTTTTTCCGGCGATTTTTTTTGCCGGGCAGCCCCAGTTCAAATCGATGAAGTCGGGATGCAGGCTTTCCGCCATGCGGGCGGCCTGGCAGAGGCTTTCGGCATTGTTTCCGAAAATCTGTATGCCGAAAGGACGTTCGTCCTCCGCGGACTGCCATTTGCGCTGTATGGCCTCCACTTCCCGGATAAGGGCGTCGGAGGCAATGAACTCGCTGACCGTGACATCGGCGCCCATGCGGTGGCAAAGGGCGCGGAAAGGCGCGTCGGTGACGTCGTCCATGGGGGCGAGGTAGAGAACGGGGCGGTTAAAGGTATGGCTGCCTAAGTGCATGTCAACTGATTTGCAAATAATCAACGCGGCAATGGGGATTTTCGTCTAAATAGTGGCGGATTTCCGCATTTTCCTTTTTTTCGAGAGTCGGGTCGTCGCGGAGGACGTTCTGGGCGATGTTTCGGCAGTAGCTGATGATTTTCTCGTCTTTCACCAGGTCAATCAGGCGGAACTCCATCATGCCGCTTTGGCGGGTGCCGCTCATGTCGCCGGGTCCCCGCAGCTTCAGGTCGAAATCGGCCAGTTCGAAGCCGTTGTTGGTGTCCACCATGGCCTGTATGCGGCGGCGACTCTCGTTGGTGAGCTTGTCGCCGGTGAGCAGTATGCAGTAGGACTGTTCCGCGCCCCTTCCGACGCGGCCCCGGAGCTGGTGCAGCTGCGACAGCCCGAAACGTTCGGCGTTTTCGATGATGATGACGCTCGCGTTGGGAATGTCAATCCCGACTTCGATGACCGAGGTGGCCAGCAGCAGTTGGGTCTCTCCTTTGGCAAAACGCTCCATCTCCCGGTTTTTGCTCTCGCTGTCCATGCGTCCGTGCACGAAACTGATGCGGTAGTGGGGTTCCGGAAAATCGCGGCAGAAAGCCTCGTAGCCTTCCATAAGGTTTTGCAAATCCAAGGCTTCCGACTCCTCAATCAGCGGAAAGACCACAAAAGCCTGGCGGCCTTGCTGCAATTGCTTGCGGACAAAGGGGTAGACTTCCGGCCAGGCGCGTTGGCTGTAATGGTAGGTCAGTATGGGTTTGCGATTTTTGGGCACCTCGTCAATGACGGAAAGGTGCAAGTCGCCGTACAGGGTCATGGAAAGGGTGCGGGGAATGGGGGTGGCGGTCATGATCAGCACATGGGGAGGCGGATCGTTTTTCCGCCACAGCTTGGCACGCTGCTCCACGCCGAAACGGTGCTGCTCGTCAATCACCGCAAGCCCGAGGGAGCGGAAAGCCACCTTCTCCTCAATCAGGGCATGAGTTCCGACAATTAGTTGTATTTCACCTTGTTCCAACTCTTCTAACAGTTTTTTCCGGACGGAGGCCTTGGTGCTTCCGGTCAGCAGCTCCACCCGCACGCCGCTGTCCCGCAGGCTGCGGCTGATGCTTTGGAAATGCTGTTCGGCCAGAATTTCCGTGGGGGCCATCAGGCAGGCCTGAAAACCGTTGTCAATGGCTATCAGCATGATTAGCAATGCGGTGATGGTTTTTCCGCTGCCCACGTCGCCTTGCAGCAGCCGGTTCATCTGGTGCCCGGAAAACAAATCGTTTCGGATTTCCCGTATGACCTTTTTCTGCGCTTCGGTCAGCTGGTAGGGCAGGCTGTCGTAGCATTGGTGGAAATGCGCTCCGATTTTCGGCATGGGGAAACCGCGCTGCCGTATGCTTTGGTGCTGGCGTTGCCGCAGCAGCTGCAACTGCAGGAAAAACATTTCATCGAATTTCAGGCGGTATTGCGCGGCTTGCAGCAGGGCGTTGGACTGGGGAAAGTGGATGTTCAGCAGGGCCTGGGGGAGCGGCATCAGGCGGCACTCGTTCCGGAGGTGTTCCGGCAGAGACTCCGCGATGCGCGACCCGTAGTCGTTCAGCAGCTGGAGGCAGAGGCGGCTCAGGCTGCGGCTGTCCAGCCCCGCGCGTTTCATTTTCTCGGAAGTGTTGTAGAAAGGCTGGTAGGCCACGGTAATGCCGCTTTTTACCGGCTCCTCCTCCGCGTGGATTTCCGGATGGGTGATGCTGAAATGCTGCCCGAACTGCTGCGGCTTGCCGAACACCACGTAGGGGCGGTTCAGTTGCAGGCTCTTTTCCATGTAGCTGATGCCGTTGAACCACACCAGCTCCATGCTGCCGCTGCTGTCCTGAAAGGTCGCGACTAAGCGTTTGCCGCGTTTTTCCCCTATGGTGCGCAACTCGGTGATGACACCGCGAATCTGCAAGTGGGCCTGCGCGTGCAGCGGAATCTCCCGGATAAGGTAAAAACGGGATTTGTCCACGTATTTGTAGGGGAAATAGTAAAGCAGGTCGTAAAGGGTGAAAATGTTCAGCTCCTTTTTTAGCAGGTCTGCCTTGCGGCTGCTGACACCTTTCAGGTATTCTACGGAAGTCTGGAAAATGGAAAGCATGGGACGGCGTTTTCGGTTAAGATATTCTTTTCCTGTTCAATGCTTCCGATGACATGCTGGTGTTCCCTTGAAGACTTCTGCGCAAAGCGTCCATGACTCCCGAAATTTTCGCAAAGGTAGGCGAAAATCCGATACAAAAGCCGCCTTTTGGGAAAAAAGGTTTTTTCTCAAGCTTGCCGGGGGCGTTTCAGAACAGCGCGCTGTAGCCTATGCCGACTTTGGCGGCCCGCAGGCGGAAGCCTTGGCCGTGCTGTGCGGCCACCGCGTAGTTCAGGCTGAGCAGTCCGGCTTTGGTGTAGAGGGAAAGTCCCGCCCCTATGCCCACGGGCAGGTCGCGCTGGTAGTCACCGACGCCTTTTTTCTCGTACCATCCGCCGTCGGTGAAGACTTGGAAAAAGGCGTTTTTGTCTAACAACCAGCGGATTTCACCGCTTAAAAAAGCGTAGGCCGAAGCCCGCAGGGCCTGCTCGTCCGCGCCGCGCAGGCTGTGCAGCCCGCCCAAGCGGAAAAGGTCGCTTTCGTACAGTTCGGGGTCCGCCTTGCATCCGGTTTCAAAGCGTTGGGCAAGCACCCATCGCCTGCCGAGGGGAAGGTAAAGCTCTTCCTTCGCCAAAGCGCGGAGGGCGAGGGTGGAGGCACTTTCCGACAGCAGGCGTT
Organism: Bacteroidales bacterium; assembly: GCA_017613015.1. Lineage (GTDB taxonomy): Bacteria > Bacteroidota > Bacteroidia > Bacteroidales > WCHB1-69 > UBA1195. Next base: position 23,014 of record JAGAEQ010000005.1, read on the forward strand.
TCTGCCCCGCCTCTCCCTGCACATCCACCACGTATCCCCGGCGGGGGATGCGTGCGTTGTCGGTTTTCCCGAGACGGACGCGCAGCCCGTACAACTGGGTCCGGTAGTCGGGGATGCCGTTTTTTTGGGGCACCGTTCCGGCCTGTGTGGCGCGGCTGGTCTCGTAGCGGTAGTAGCCTTGCAGGTACTGCTGCCCCCACAGTTGGTACCTTATGCCGAAGGGCAGGGAAAGGGTGTAGTAGTCCGTGTCGTTTTTCAGCAGTGAAAACTGTCCGTAAAGCCCGAAAGGGGTGTGCAGCAGGCAGGGGAAGTCCGCCTCGCATTGCAGGCTTTGCCGCTCTTTTTGCGGATGCTGCCAGTCGAGCGCGAAACTCTCTCCTCGGGCGAAGGTGTTGGCCAGACGGAGCTGCAACTGCCCGTACACTTGCAGCCCGGAGGCGTCTTCCTTGGGGGAGAAGCCGACGTAGCCGTCAAAGGTGTTGGCGTTTTTCGCGTCGGCGTAAATGTAAAGGGCGGCGGCGCGGTCGGTGAAGGTGGGCGAGGGTGGCCGCAGCGGTTGGAGGTAGGGCAGGGCGGCTAAGGCCGTTTCCGCCTGACGGACCGCTTTTTCCCGGTAGGGCTGGCCGGGACGTATTTTCAGATAAGGGTACAGAAAACGGTGGGAGAGGCGGGCGTCGCCTTTCAGCACAATGCTGTCCCATCGGATGAGGGCGTTGGCCGTCACGCGCACTTCCACGGCGGGCAGGCTGTCCGGCGAAAGGCTGTCGGCAGGCAGGCGGTACATCCGGACTTCGGCGAAAGGATAGCCATGGTCCTCCAGAAAAAGCAGGCAGCGTTCGGCATAGTCCGCCACGCTTGTGGAGGTGTAAGGGTGGGCGAGGCGGGGCCACTGCGCGGAAAAATGGATCAGGGTGTCGGAGCGCAGCAGCCTGACTGCAAGCGAGTCGCGCCGCTGTCCGTACACGCGCAGGCAGCCTGCGGCGCAAAGCAGCGTCATGCACAGGAAAAACCGCTTGGAAAAAAGGGGCATCCTCATTCGAAACGGTAGAAATACTGGTTAGCCTTTTGTTTGTAGAAGGGGCGCAGCTGCGGAGGGACGGTCCGGTAGAGTTCCGTTTGTCGCTGCTGTTTTTGCTGCTGCTGTATCCAGTCTGGCGGCGGCGTGCGCTGCAAGTCGCGCCCTTGCCGGGATTCGCGCTGCTTGTCTTTTTCGCGCTGCATTTCCGCCCTTTCGGATTGCAGCATGCGCGTGGAGATTTCGCGCTGCCGCTCAATGGTTTCCCTGTTCAGGATTTTGTTCACGAGGTCTTTTTCCGTCTCCTCCATGGATTTCAGGGCACGTTGGAGGTTGGAGGCCTCGCCGGTGCGGCCTTCTTTCTGCAATTGGGAGATTTTTTCCTGCGTCATGCGGCGGATGGCCTCCTGCTGGGCCGCCATGCGGGCGAACTGTTCGCTTTGGGAGCCCTGTTTTCCCGCTTTGCTGCCGGAGGGAGAGGTCTGCACGCCGTTCTGCTGTTTGCGCATTTCCTCCAATTGCTTGTTTAGCTGTTCCTGCATTTCGCGCAGGGACTTCATGTCCTTGGAAGGCTTGTCTCCGCCGCTGCCGCCTTGGGTGCACTGCTGCCCTTCCGAGGGGGAGCCTTTTCCTTTCCCGCTGCCTTGCTGCTGTTGCTTCTGCATTTTGTCAATGGATTCCGCAAGCATAAGCGCGAGGTCGTTGAGGGCGGTCATGACGTATTGCTGCTTGGTGACGGCGTTGTTGAAATTGCGCGAATAATAGTAGGTGTAGGGGTCAGGGTCCTGGCTTTGGCCGATGGCGGCCAGAATCTGCCGCTGCGCGTCGTTGATTTTTGCTATCTGTTTATAAATAAACGGTTTGACGGCTTGTTGTCGGCGTGCGACGGCGGAAATGCTGTCCTCTATCATGCGGAGGTTGTCTCTCAGCAGGAACTGCTCCCGAAGCACCTCTTTGACCCCGGGATCCTGCAAGTTCATGCGGGAGAGCTGTTTCATCAGTTTTTCCTGTTGGAAAGATGTCTGAATGATGTGTTTCAGTATTTTGCGCACGCTTTGGATGTCTTCGGCCATCGCCTGTTGCTTGCTTTGGCGGAAACTGTCCTCCATTTGCTGGCGCATTTGGCGGATTTTTTCCCCGGCTTTCTGCTGGTGCTGGGAGGCGGACTTCTGCTGCTGTTTTTTCAGGTTTTCCCCGGCCTGTTTCATTTCTTGCAGGATTTCGCCCGCCTTGTCCTTGGTGTCGGGGAGGAGGTAGGGGTCTTCCATGCTTTTGTCCGTCTCGCGCAGCTCCTCAAAATCCTCTTCCAATTGCTTGAAGGCTTCTTGCAGCTGTTTTTGTCTGTTTTCCAGCTCTTCCGTCCCGCTTTTCTTCTCGGCGGTCTCTTTGGAAAGCTCCAACTGTTTTTCCGCTAATTTTTCTGCCTGATCCAGCGCGTCCTCCATTTTCTGTTCCCAGGCCAGGCGTTTGAACAACGCCAGGTTCTGGTCCAATTGCTTGTTCAGCTCCTCGGTGGAAATCCGGATTTTCTCCAATGCCTGGTTGAGCTTGTCCTTGTCGATGTTTTTTTCCATCATGCGTTGAAGCTCCATCAGGGTCTGCTTCATTTCGTCCGAAAACAGCTCGTCCATGCGCTGTTGCAGCTCCTCCTGCTTTTTCAGGATTTCTTCGGAAACGGTTTCGTACTGTTCCTCCATCTCCTGCTGCCGCTTCTGCGCCTCCACGGCCTCTTCCATCTCCTTGCGCAGCTCCTGCCATTGTTTCAGCATGTCCTTCAAGACCTTCTGGTCTTCCCAGGAAGCGTCTTTCTGGCCCACCATCTTCTTTTTCAGTGCGTCGATGCGCTGTAGCAGGTCCTCGTTGCTTTTTATGGTTTGGGAAAGCTCCTTTTGGGTCTGGTTTTGCACCTGTTCGCCCTGCTCCTTGATTTCCTCCGGGCTGGGCAGGCGGAACTCCATCTGTTGGGAGCGGCTGCATTTGCTCCCGTTGATGCCGTCGTTGTCCCAGACCTCGAAACAGTAGTGCAGGCTCTCTCCGAGGTTCAGCGAAAGGGTTTGCGCGTCAAAATAATAATAGAAATTCTGCGCCGTGACATCCGTCTGGAAGGGCAGGTCGGTGCGCATAGTCTTGCGGACGGTGTCCTTGCCGGAGGTGACGAAATACACGAACTGCAAGCGTGTGAAGCCGTAGTCGTCCCGTATGCTTCCCTTGAAATAGAAACGGTCGAAGTAGAGGGAGTCCTTGCTGCTTTCCACGCGGATTTCCGGGTAGGCGTCGGGAATCACGCTGATGAAGTATTGCAGGGAGTCCGGGTTGGTCAGGTGGCGGTTGCGGCCCGAAACGGTGTAGGAGAAATCGCTGTGCACGCTCATGCGGCAGCTTCCCTTTCCGTCGGCGCAGGGGATGCGTATCAGTCCGTTGTCAAGGCGCATCAGCACTTCATCGGCATGGGCGGTGCGGAAATGCCATTCCATGCGGGTGCCCTGGGGCACGGTGACGTTGCCGTTGTTGTCGATGGTCTCGTCGATTTTGTGCAGGTAGGCCGGGTAGTGCAGGTGCACGGAAAAATGCAGCAGGTTGGGCTTGGGCAGCACGCGGATGCGGTGTTCCGGCGAGCGTGCCTCTTCCCCGCAGAAACGGATGCGGGTGTCGGAGCGCAGGTTCTTGAGCTCGTACTCGAAATCCACGGGGGACAGCTTTTCCATACGGTAGCGAATGCCGTCCACTTCCGCGAAGGCCTCTTCCGGCGTCTCCTTTCCCTCTACCTTAACTTTCAGGCGCAAGTCGCTGTTTTGCACCACGGTGTCTGTCGGATTCAGCCAGACGAAGCCGTAAGGCGCCGGTTTGACAAAAGGCGTGTGGTGGTGCAGTATGCGGTGGGTGGGGCCGGTGAAAAGCTCGGCGTTCCACAGCAGCAGCAGGCATGTGATCAGTGCCGGTGCGGCGGCGTACTTGAGGAAGGAAAGGCTTTTTTTGAAACTCACGGCGCGTTGGAAGCGGAAAGGGCGCATGTGCGCCATGCGTTTGTCGATGGCGGCAAGCAGCAGCTCCCGTCCGGGCTGCTCCATGGCACTGAGGGAGTGCAGTTGCAAGGTGTTCAGCAGCTTGTCGTCGATTTCGGGGAAACTTTTCCCGATGAGGACGGCGGCCTCCTCGTAGCTCATGCGGCGCAGCCATCCCTTGAGCCGTGCGAACGGAATCAATACCATGCCCGCCAGCACGATGGCGTTCAGCAGCAGGAAACCGTAGAAAATCAGGGTGCGCACCAAGGTGTTGCTGTAGGCGTAGTATTCGAAAAGGGAAATGATCAGGAAAAGCGTCAGGAAAATGGCGGCAAAGAGGATGCCTCCGCGCAGCATCAGGTTTCCGTAATGCTTGCGGATAAACAGCTCCAATTTCCCAATCAGTTCATTCTCGTTGGCTTTCACGTCCTTTCTGCTTTTTATGCAAATGTCGCAAAGAAATGCAAAGTTACATGAAATCCGGACACGGATGCCAAACAGACGAATAAAAAATGACAGCGTTGGCGCAACACAAGATGTTTTTCCTGAAACAGGCGTGACCGCGCAAAAAAATCGTGAAAAGTGAACGGATACGCAAAAGGTAAATCACAAAAGCGTGTTGAAAAAAGAGCGTGGCCACCCTTGGGCGGATTGCGCAATAGAAAGTATTTTTGCAGGAATGTTGTTTATAATAGGTAAAAAACATCAGAAAAACATGCAGAACAGAAAAACAGGATTGATTAATGTTTTGTGTATGGGGCTGTTGCTTTGCATCGGAGGCGGCCTTTACGCACAGAAAACCCAAACCTTTGTGTCGCCCGACGCCGAATGGCGGATGGCTGGCGAACTCTTTGACATGCAACAGTATGGTGCGGCGAAAAACGCATACATGCAGCTTTTGCGTGCGGAAACGGATCTTCATAGCGCACAGCGGGAGGAGGCCCTTTTCCACGCCGCGATCTGCGCCTGCCGCCTTTACCACAAGGATGCCGACGCCCTTTGCCGGGAGTTCACAGATTTATACCGTGAGAGCATCCATTGCAGCGAAGTGTACTGGAACCTGGCCAACTACCGTTTCAACAGCAACAGCTACGCCTTGGCGCTGCTTGCCTATGAGCAGGTGGACGATCACAGCCTGGATGAGGACAGCCGGTTGGAATACTGCTTCAAGAAAGGCTATTGCCATTTTTCGCGCGGCGGCTACGACGAGGCCAAGCCCCTGTTCGCCGAGGTGAAGGACAGCGAGAGCCGCTACAGCCGCAAGGCCCTGTTCTACTATTCCCACATCCTTTATTTGGAGCGCAACGCCCGTTCCGCCTTGGAGGGCTTCGAACGCCTGAAGGAGGAGGAGGGCTATTCCTCCATTGTGCCTTTTTACATCGCGCAGCTGCACTATTCCTTGGGCGAGTACGCCAAGGTGACGGACGAGGCGGAGGAGTTGCTGGCCAAAAGCACCGAGAAGCGCGTTCCGGAGATACACCGCATTGTGGCGCAGTCCCACTATTTCCTGGGCCACTACAAGGAAGCCATTCCCCACATGCAGGCCTATTTCTCCAAGGTGGAGATGGCCACTTGCGGGGATTACTACTGCTTGGGCTACTGCTATTACATCGAAAAACGCTACGAGGATGCCATCTCCTGCCTGACCCGCGCCATCTGTCGCAACCAGGACTCCCTGAACCAGCAGGTGTATTTCGTCATCGGGGACTGCTACCTGCAAACCGGAAAAAAAGAGTTTGCAGCTAACACCTTCTACGCCGCCTACGAGCTGAAAAAGGACCCCTACCTGACGGAGGACGCGCTCTACATCTACGCCCAATTGCAGTATGAGCTTTCGGCCAACCCTTTCTCCAACGCCATTTCCGCTTTTGAGAAATACATCAACGAATACCCGAAGGCGGCACGCCGCAGCGAGGCCGAGCAGCACCTTTCCGACATCTACATGACCACCCGCAACTATTCGGCGGCCATCGCCTCTTTAGAGAAAATCACGCACCGCTCCGCCCGTTTGAACGAAGCCTACCAGCGCGTGCTTTGCTACAAGGGCATGGAGTGCTACAATGCCGGAAAATACGCGGATGCACGCCGCTACTTCAAGCAGTCCATGGACAACAACTACCTTTCCGAAGTGTATTCCCAGTGCCTGTATTGGACCGGCGAATCCTATTACCAGGAGGGGGATTTCGCCGCTGCGGGCGAGGCCTACAACCGCTTTTTCGCCTCCGAAGGGGCTTCCCGCACCCCGGAGTTCCTGCCCGCCTACTACAGCGCGGGTTACGCCCATTTCAAGCAAAGACAGTATGCGCATGCGCTCACCAAATTCCAGACCTATGAGAGCCGCAAGGGCTTCGGGGACAACCAGCAGCTGGCCTCCGACGTGTACAACCGCATCGGCGACTGCTGCTTCATGCTTTCCGACCTGAACAAGGCGCAGCAGTATTACGGCAAAACCGTCAGCATAGGCGTGTACGATGTGGACTACGCGCTTTACCAGCGGGCGGAGTCTATGGGCGGCCTGTACAAATACGATGAGAAAATCGCCCTGATGGGGCAGCTGCGCGAACGCTACCCGGCTTCCGGCTACGCTTCGGACGCGCTGATGGAAATGGCCGACACCTACCTTTCCAAAGGCAGTTCCGACAAGGCGGCGGAACTGTATTCGGACTATGTGCAGCGTTACCCGCAGAACCAGCGCACCAAGGAGGTGCTGCTCAAACTGGGCCTGCTCTATTTCAATGCCGAGGACGATGAGAACGCCTTGCGCATCTTCAAGCGGATAGTGCAGGACTACCCCAAGACCAAGGAGTCGGCCACGGCCTTGAAGAACATCGAGAACATTTATTCCATTGCGGGCAATGTGGAGGAGTTTTTCGCTTACGTGCGCAACGTCTCCTACGCTAACATCACGCCGGAAACCCAAGATTCCATCACCTACCACTCCGCTGCCGACAAGTACTACAACAAGCAGTTCCCCGAGGCGGAAAAGGGCTTCAACGCCTATATCGAGAAATTTCCGGAAGGCGTGTTCGCCACCCATGCCCATTTTTATCTGGCGGAGTGCAAGATGCGTCGCTCCCACCTGAACGAGGCCCTGAGCGATTACGAATACGTGATTGCACATCCTTTGGACCAGTTTGAGGCCACCGCGCTGCTGAACGCTGCCGACATCCACACCAAGAACAAGAACTACCGTTCCGCCATCGCCTGCTACCAGCGTTTGCAGCAGATGGACCTGCTGCCCTCCACCAAGGAGTCCACGGCTTTGGGGCTGATGCGGGCCTACGTGGCCGATTCCAACGCCAACAGTGCCATCATCATGGCCAAAACCCTGCTGGGCATGGACAAAATCTCCGCCGAAGTGCGGGAGGAGGCGCATGCGGTCATCGCCCGCTCCTCGGTTTCGCTGAAGGACTGGCAGCAGGCCGCCCGGGAGTTCGAGTGGCTTTCCCAGAACTCCAAGTCGGAATACGCCTCAGAGGCCCTGTACATGCTGGCCAACATGGAATATTTGCAAGGCAATCTGGACCAAGCGGAAAAGAAAGTGTTTGAAGTGTTGGTCAATATCGCTTACGAATACTGGTCGGTGAAGAGCTACATCCTTTTGGGGGACATCTACGCCGAAAAGGGGAACACCTTCCAGGCCAAGCACACCTACCTCAGCATCATTGACAATTACGACGGGGAGGAGCTGCGCACCCTGGCTTTGAACAAGTACAATTCCCTGCTGGCCCAGGAGGAGGCCGCCGGAAAGCAGCGGCAGCAGTTGCAGGAGGATTTGGACAAACAGAACAATAATATAGAATTAGGCAATTAGAACATAGAAAAATGAAAAAACACCGCGTTATGCACAGAGCTTTCGGCACCGGTCTCTGCCTGCTTTGCCTTTTGGCGGCGGCTGAAGTATCCGGACAGTCCCAGTACGACGTTGTCGTGAAATCGGCTTTCAGTCCGGTGATTCAGGATGCCCAGAAAAAACTGACCTTCCCCGCCCGGATTTCGGACTCCGTGGCACCCCGTCCGACAATGGACTATTCCTTGCAGGTGCGTCCCTACAAGACCCGTTTCGAGCCGGACCCCATCATCGCGCCCCGCGTGGGGAAAGACAAAATCTCCCGCCTGTACAGGCATTCGGTCAAGGCCGGATTCGGCTACCTGCAACCCCTGTTGGCGTATGACTTCAATTCCCTGCGCTCCACGCACCAGGCCTTCGGGGCGCATGTGTACAGCCACGCCTCCTTCGACCAAGTGAAGGATTGCGCGCCCTCCAGCTATGCGGAAAACACCGTGGCCCTGTATGCGGAGCAGTACCGCCCCCATTTCGTGCTGCGGGAGGAGGCCTCCTATGCCTTCGACTGGTTCCATTGCTACGGCTATCCCGCCGATTCCCTGAAAAAGCGTTTCGGCTGGTCGCAGTCCGCTTCCGACAACGTTCGTTCCTACCACAGGGCGCATGCCGGCATGATGGCCTACACGCCCGCGACAAAAAAGAATGTCTCGTGGCAGCAGCGTTACGCCGGGAGCTACGACCTGCTCTATGACAATTACCATTCCGTCGAGCACCAGCTGTATGCCGAGGCCGGACTGGACAAACGCCTGATGGTCTCCCGGGTGGACATGCTGCGTGTGGGCGGTGTGTTCACCATGCAGTACGGGCACAACGACTGGCGCCTTTCCTCCCGTCAAGCCGACTCCTGGGTGTTTAACCTGCATCCGCGCATGCAATGGGAGGAGGGCAACCTGAAACTGGACGCCGGTGCGGCTCTTTCCGTCGGTTTGCTCAACAGTGAATCCTCGGTGGCGCTTTTCCCCAAGGTGAACGCCACCTGGAACCTTGTGCCCGGGGTGCTGGCTTTCTACGCCGGCGCGGACGGGGAGATGGACAAGGATTCCTATCAGGCGATTTCCTTGGAAAACCCCTTCCTGATTCCGGAGCTTGATTTGGGCATCGACCGCATCTACCGCTTGTATGTGGGCACCAAGACCAACCTTTCCCAGCGGCTTGCCTTTGGGGCCAGAATCGGCTGGGAGAATCATACGGAGCTGGACTATTTCATGCCGGACACTTCCGTGACGGCTTGGGTGGACACCAACCGCATCCGCCTCTACCATCAGTTTGACTTCAAGGACGCCGCAGCCTCTTTGGCCGCCCTGCATGTGGACGCCGCCTACCGCTACAAGGAGCTGTTCTCCATCAAGGTGGATTTCGACTATTACAGCTATATGACTGCCGACACCGTGACCCTGTACTACCGTCCGCAGTATGTGCTGGGCATTTCCGCCGACTATTCCTTGAAGCAGAAAGTGAACATCGGCTTGAGTGCCGTGTGGAAGGATGAAATGTACACGCCCGTTTTCGAGGACGGGAAAGTGGTCGGCAAGGAGGAGCTTCCGCTCTGGTTTGATCTGAGCCTGAACGCCGAATACCTCTGGAGCAACCGTTTGCGCTTCTTTGTGGATTTGAACAACCTTTTGGGCCGGAGCAATCCCATGTACGCCTATTATCGCACCGAACGTTTCAACTGCCTGTTCGGCCTGAAATACATTTTCGGCGGGGAATAGCATGTACGTAAAGGAAATACGTCTCATCAACTTCAAGAACTACGAGGAGGGGCGTTTCAGTTTTCTCCCGGGTTTGAACGCCGTCAGCGGAAAAAACGGCATCGGCAAGACCAATTTGCTGGACGCGGTGCATTACCTGTCCATGTGCAAAAGCTATTATACCGCCACCGACCAGCAGAATATCCGCCACGGCGCCGATTTTTTCGCCATCCACGCGGTGGTGGCGGAGGAAGGCGGGGAGGAGGCGAAACTGTCGTGCATACAGCAGCGAAATGCGCACAAAGTATTTAAAATAAATCAAAAAGAATACGAACGCCTTTCTGATCACATCGGGCGTTTCCCCTCGGTGATGATTTCCCCTTACGACCAGGATTACATTCAGGGCGGGAGCGAGGCGCGGCGGCGTTATTTCGACAGCGTGATTTCCCAGTACGACCGCAGCTACTTGGAGGCACTGGTGCAGTACAACAAGGTGCTTTTGCAGCGCAACGCCCTGTTGAAGCAGGCCTACGAGCGTTCCTCCCTGCGTGCGGAGGATTTCGAGGTCTGGGACGACCGCTTGGTGCTGTTCGGCGAACGTGTCCATGCCGTGCGCGTCCGCTTTTTGGAGGAGTTTCTGCCGGTTTTCACCCGTTATTTCCAGCAAATCGCCGATGAGGGCGAAACGGCGGACATCCGCTACGAAAGCACGCTGAACGAGCAGCCGATGGCAGCCTCCCTGCGGGAATCCATGCAGCGGGACTACTATGCCGGACACACATCGTGCGGCATCCACAAGGACGATTTCCTGTTTTTGTGCAATACTTATCCGGTCAAAAAATACTGTTCCCAAGGGCAGCGGAAAACCTTCCTGATTGCCCTGAAACTGGCTCAGTTCGAGTATATACAGAAGGTGAAGCAAATGAAGCCGCTGCTACTGTTGGACGATGTTTTCGACCGCCTGGATCACCGCCGGGTGCAATGCTTGACCCAATTGGTGGCGCAGGAACAGTTCGGGCAGGTCTTTCTGACGGACACGCATGCGGAACGCCTGGAGGCAGTCTGTGCCGCCACCGGCCTTCCGTGCAGCTATTTGCATTTATAGCCTTATTCCATCTTCCGCAGCCCGGCTTCCAGTCGGCGGACGGCCGCAGCCGCGTTGGTGCGGGGGTCGTAGGTAATGTGCCGGAAGGGGGCGAGCAGTGCCTGTAGCTTTTTCGCTTGCGCCGGGTTTGCGTTCTCCATCAACATCCGGATTTTCTCAAAGTCTTGAATGCCTTGCACTAAACGTTCGAAACGCAAACTGCTTCCGGTCGGGTAGACTAAATAGCAGTCGCCGCCGTACCATTTGCGGAAGCGGCTGTCGGTGCACGGGTTCTTCACCCAGCTGTTGTAGGCCCAGCGGAGGTATCCGTCAAAACCCAGGGCGGCGGCGTGGATGCCGAGCCATGTGGCTTCCGCAGGCGGGGAAAAGGTGAAAGTGTTGGGCCGGTCCGGTGCGCAGCAGGTGTAGAAGGTGGTGCGCAGTCGGCTGTTGCGACGGGTGTCCACCACTTGCGCCGGAATGCCCGCGTGGTCGTAAATCAGGCTGATGTCGTACATCAGCGGCACCAGTTTCTCTATTTCCGGAGAATAGTTGACCGCTCCTTTGACACGGAAGCCCGGGTCCGCCCGACGGACAATCTCAAAAGCGGCACGGAACTGGTCCATGGGACGTTCGTCCATGGCGATGCAGGTGCGCTCAAACCATCCCTTGGTTTTCAGGTGTTTGGCGAAATCGGTCAGAAAGGGAAGGATGTAGTCCTCGTAGGCTTTTTCGCCAGGCTTGCAGGCGATGTGCTTCAAGGTGCCGCTGGCCATGTCGAGGTATTCGAAAGTGTATCCCCAAGGGACAATGGTATAGCAGTCAATCTGTTCGGTGACGCCGCAGGAGAACATGAACTCCACCCAGCGGTCAAATACCTGGTAGTTGTAGCTCCAGCTTCCGTCGATGTTTTTCATTTTCAACACCATGCTTTCAAAAGGATCTTCGGTCTGGCTGTTCCACGGATGCTGCATGATGCTGGTGGTGATGACTTTGCCACCGGCTTCCGCGTAAGCTTCCATGAGGGGGCGCAGGCGCTGGAAATGCTCCTCGCTCCACAAGGGGACATCGAAATATCTCGCCACGGCGTAAGGATTTTGCCACAAATCCAGGTGAAATTTCCAGTCTTTGGGTTCCGGAAGGCTGCGTTGGCTGACAATCAGGGTGTAGCTGAGCTCCTGCACGCCTCCGGCATAGGAGACGCGGATGCTTCCCTGGTACTTGCCCGCTGCGGCGTCGCGGGGCACGCGGACGGAAAGCCACAAGGGGCGCACACTGTGTCCGGCAACCTTGCATTGGGGTTCAGGGTCTAAGCGGTCCGCCATCAGAAAGGAGTCGTTGCGGTTGCCGTAATGGTCTGTCATGACGTAGTGCACAAAACTTGGCTGCACACACGCCGCCGGGATGCGTTGGCTACCGCAGCGCAAGTCGCTGGCTTCTACGGAAATCTGCATGTCTTCCGGTGCGACGAACACCGCCTGTACGCTCACCCTTTCGCCCTTCCAGGCGTACAGAACGGGTGCCTTTTCGGCGGAAGGCACCTGATGCCGCGCATAGCGCACGTCTGTGGAACCCCAGACAAACAATGGTTTGCGGATGTTGTTCCAGGCTTCTTGCGGGCCGGGTTTGGGGTCCGGCAATTCGTTCAAATCAGGTTGCGCCCCGACGGGAGACAGCAGGTTTTGCAGGAAAAAAAAGCTTAAAAGCAATAAAAATCTCTTCATGGTATGTGGTGATTATGGGTTTGTTTTCAAAGGGATACGGGTCAGCTCTCCGGGGTCGTCGCAAGCTTGCAACAGGCTTTGCGCGTCGCGGTGCAGCAGGGGGTGGACCCATTCGGGGCAAATGTCGCAGATTGGCTGTAACACAAAACGGCGCCGGTGCAGCAGGGGATGGGGCAAGCTCAGCCGGTCGTGTTGCAGCACAAGGTCGTCGTAGGCAATCAGGTCAATGTCCAAGGGACGGTCCTGATAGTGCCCGTCGGCGCTTTTCGTGTGCCGGCCTGCCGCCTTTTCCAACTCCTGCGCAATCCTCAGCGCCTCCAAAGGTTCTAAGCGGGTTAGCACCAAGGCGGCCGCGTTCACAAAGTCATGGGCGGATTGGAAACCCCAGGGGCGGCTTCGGTAGTAGGGGGAGACGCGTGCCACTTTTCCCATTTTCGCTTCCAATTGCGGCCACAGCTCGTCAAGGCGGCGAGGAATGTCCCCCAGGTTGCCGCCCACGGAAAGCAGCAGCTTGTGCATGTCGGCGGTGTCGCAGGCCGTTTGGCGCGGGGGACGGGCGTTTCCGGTGGCTGTCTCCATGCGGTATGTTTATGTGTAAAAATCAGACAAACAACATTCTATTGAACTTCTCCGTTCAGTATCACGGTCTCCACTTTGTTGCTGCCGAAGGCGTAGGGCATGAATTCATAAGTGGGGATGGGCTTGGTGATGTAGAGGTTGGCGGTTTTTCCCTTGGCGATGCTGCCCAATTGGTCCGAGCAATCCATGGCGTAGGCCGTGTTCAGGGTGGTGGCGTTGATGGCTTCCTCCGGTGTCATGCGGTAATTGACGCAGGCCATGGAGAGCATCAGCTGCATGTTTCCCGAAGGCGAGGAGCCGGGGTTGAAGTCGGAGGCGATGGCGACCGGCAGTCCGGCTTCCATCATGCGGCGCGCCGGTGCGTAGGGCATGTTCAGGAAGAAAGCCGCGCCGGGCAGAATGGTCGGCATGGTGTCCGAACCCTTGAGCGCGGCGATTTCCTCATCTTCCGTATATTCAATGTGATCCACGGATAGCGCGTGGTATTTCGTTCCGGCTTGTATGCCGCCGGAGCGGGCCATTTCGTTGGCATGGATTTTCGGGCGCAGCCCGTAGCGCAGCCCGGCCTCCATCATGCGTTCCGTTTCATCGACGGTGAAAAATCCCTTGTCGCAGAACACGTCAAGGAAGTCTGCAAGCCCCTCACTGGCCACTCGGGGAATCATCTCCTTGATAATCAAATCTACATAAGCTCCCTGACGACCCAAATATTCCTTGGGAACGGCGTGGGCGCCTAAAAAGGTGGCCTTGACGGTCAGGGGCGAAGTCTCCTTCAGGCGGCGGATCACCCGCAGCATCTTCAGCTCGTTTTCCGTGTCCAAGCCGTAGCCGCTTTTGATTTCCACGGCTCCGGTGCCGTAGGATTTCATCTCCTCCAGGCGGGCGAAGGCGGCTTCGTAAAGGGATTCCTCCGAGTCCTCGCGCAGGCGTTGGCAGGAGTTCAGTATGCCCCCGCCGCGTTTGGCGATTTCCTCGTAGGACAATCCGCGGATTTTGTCAATGTATTCGATTTCCCGGCTGCCGCTGTACACAATGTGGGTGTGGGAGTCGCAGAAGCAGGGGAACACCATTCTTCCCGTGGCGTCGATGCTGCGTTCCGCACGCTTTTCCTTCAGCTCCCGCATGGGGCCGAATTCCTTGATGCGGCCGTTCTCAATCAGCAGGTAGGCGTCCGTAATGGTGTGCAGGGTTTGCATGTCTTTGCCGGCGCGGAAACGGACCGGTTGCGCTTCCGTTGGATAAGTTGTTTGATGTTTTTGATGAGAAGCATGGCGGTATGTTTTTGTAAATGTGGTGTATACGTTTGTCTTTTTTGATGTTGCGAAGATAGTCAAAAAGGGGATGTGAAGCCGCTGGAATACGGATTTTTTTCATTTCGCCCCAGGGGAGTGCGTCGGAATTGAATCTACATGCCGCAAAAAAACAGCTGATGTGCAATAATTCATCAATCGTGACGTTATATCAGTATGTTGAAAAAGAGATTACGCCTATTTGGAAGAGGAAATAATTCATTCACAACAGCTGAACAAAAGTAACAAAAAATGACACTAAGTGAAGATGAGGTTGTTTTGATTGAAAACGCCAAAGTAATATGTTCAAAAAGCTGTTTTTCAAGAGTCTGTTGACGGTCGTCGTACTGCTTTCGGGTGCTTGTAAGGCGGAGGGGCAGACCAAGGAGACCTTCCCTTTTGTGCAGCGGGACTCCACCCTCTTTCTGGATGTCTGGCATCCGGCCAACCCACGGGCTGACCGTGCGGCTGTGGTCTCCGTTTTCGGCGGCGGTTTCGTCATCGGGAAACGCGACGACAGCCTTCAAAGCAAAACCGCCCGGATGCTGAGCGAACGCGGCTTCACCGTCATCAGCATCGATTACCGTCTGGGCTTGAAGGACAGCGCCAAGGTCGCTGAATTGCAGGGACTGCTGAAAATTGACGATTTGTTCCAATACTGCATCGGCTTGGCGGTGGAGGACTGTGCCGCCGCCATCGCGTGGGTCTGCGCCCATGCGGCGGAGCTGGGAATCGACCCTTCCAAAATCATCCTGACAGGCAACTCGGCTGGAGCCATCACGGTGCTGCAGCTGGACTACAGCCGCGCCAATGCACTGCCGCCCGCCACACTGCTGCCGGCAGGCTGGAAGCCGGCGGCGGTCATCCCTTATGCGGGAGGTGTCATGTGCCGGAAGCGGGATTTGAAGTACGCCACTCCGCCCGCCCCCACGCTGCTGATGCATGGCATTGAGGACAAAATTGTGGATTACAACCATTTCGGTCTTCCGTTCTGCGCCGGCATGTATGGTTCGAACTGCATTTCCAAACAGCTGAAGAAACAGGACATTCCCCATTGGATCATCCGTTTCAAGGGCGTCGGCCACGAGGTGGCGGTCTGGTTCCCAAAATCGGAGGAGCTGTTCTGCAGCTTCGCGGAGCAGACGCTTGCCGGCCGCATCTCCCGATTGGACGCGGTCATGTCCGACAACGAACTTCAGCCCACTGTCTGGACCACCATGAACGTGCTGCAAATGTACAAGGGTGCACACTGACGTGTTCTTTGGTTAGCTGCCAAACGAACTGCGCCATTTTTAGCCGGTGTCTCCGATGCCACTCAGAACAACCCCCAGACGAAGGCCACAATCATCGCGATGCAGACGACGGCCTTGCATAGCACGCCGCCGAGGAATCCGAGCAGCGAGCCGAAAGCGGCCTTCACCGCCGTGTTGGCTTCCCTGCCACCCAGCAGCTCGCCCAGCAGCGCCCCGACAAACGGCATGATGATGATGCCGAAGGGGGGCAGCACAAAAAGCCCCGCTAAGGTGCCGATCAGGCAGCCCCAGGAACCGTACTTGCTGCCGCCGAACTTTTTGGTGCCCATGGCGGGAATCAGGTAGTCCAACAGGGTCACCGCCGCTACGATGATGGCCATAGTCACCATGAAGGCGGTGGAGAAGGGGTGCTTGTCGGAAAGTTGCAGCAGGATGAGCCCGATGTAGCCGATGGGCGGGCCTGGAATGACCGGTGCCACGCAGCCTACAAGGCCGATAATCAGGGCGATGCCGCCCAAAAGGTAAAAGATGATATCCATAGCTGTTTTTGTTTATGGTTGTGGATTTCCGCTGCTTCTGAGCACGCGGAAACGCTTTCTGGCTTCGGCGGCATGCAGGCTGTCCGGATACTGTTTCAGCAGCTGCTGGTACAGGTCCATGGCGGTCAGTGCGTCCTGCAGCTTTTCCTCCTGCAGGCGTGCACGCAGGAACAGCGCGTCGTCGCTGAGCAGCCCGTCCGGATAGCGTTGCATGAAACTTTCCAGCAGGCGGTCCGCTTCGGGGTATTGCCGCTCCCCGATGGCGATGCGGGCGCGGAGCAGCAGCGCGTCGTCCTCCAAGGCGGCCGCCCCTTCGTACAAGGAAATGCTGTCCAGCTCCGTTTTGGCTTGGGCGTACTCCTTGCAGCTGTAGCGGTAATCCGCCCTGGCGTAGGCATGCAGGGCCCGGTTGAGGCTGTCGCCGCTGCGGTTGTCCTCAATCAGCACCGAAAGCTGCATGGCATCGTTGGCAATCATTTTGGAGGTGGCGGCCCGCAGCACGTCCAGCTGCGCCTTGGCCCAGTCGAATTCGCCCATGTAGAAAGCCAGCCTGGCGTTCTTGAACTTGGCGTTCTGCCCAATGGTGTCGTTGGGGAAGGCCTTTTCCACCTGGCTGTAGAGCAGGGTGGCCTCCCACACTTCACCCTCCCCGTGGTAAAGGTCGCCCAAGCGCAGTTTGCAGGCGGCTTTTCCGGTGGCGGACAGTTTGGAGCGGGTGCAGGCGTCTTGCAGCAGCTGTTTGGCCTTTTCGTTGTTTTTCAGGTAGAAGGACTCTATCTCAATGCGGTTCATGAAGGTTTCCAGATAAGTGTCCTGTAGGGGATGGCGGCTGAAAAAGCTGTCTAACTCCGTTTGCAGTTTGCGGATGTCCGGCAGGGCGGGAGGGTAGGTCTCGCACAATTGCAGGTAGCGTATGTGCAGGCTCCCGGCGACCGCCGCCTCATAGCAGGGCGAGTGTTCCGAATAGTTTTTCCGAATCTGCTCATAGCCTTCCAACGCCACCGCGTAGGCCCGGTTGTCTCCGGCGATGGTGGCGGTCTCGTACACTATCCGCCCTTCGCCCCGGAAACGCCGGTCAATGGCGGCCGCCTGTTTCAGGGCTGCCGCGAAATCCTTCTCCTGTAGGGTGAACCACAGTAGCAGCCGGGCGTACACCGCTTCTTCGGGATGTTTGTTGGTGTATTGGAGCAGGGTTTTCCCTATGAGCGTTTTCTTCTGATTGTCTTCATCTTCCGCTGTCCAGGAGAGCAGTTCCGTCTCCACGCTGCCGATTTTGTCCGGATGCGCCCCCACCCACAGCATCAGCTCCCGCAGGGCGGGCTCGTGGCGTCCGTTCCGGCTGTGCAGCAGGGCAAGCTCGTAGGCGTAGGCCGCCGGGTCTCCGTTCAGGGTGCGGATTTTCTCATAGCAGCGGATGGCGTAGGCCTCCTGGTGGCAGGACAGGAAGGCGTTGGCCAGCTCCTTCAGCGACTGTTCCGTGTGGCGGTAGCCCGTGAGGCAGCGTTCGTACTGTTTTTGCGCCTTGCCCGGGTTCCCTTCCTTTTCATACACATAGCCCAGATCCACGGGAAAACGCTGCATGTCGGGCATGCGCTTGATCTGGCGGTTCACCACGCGCTCCGCCTCTTTGTAGTCCCCGGTTTCCAGCAAGCATTGGAAATAATAGGTATAATAATAGTTGTCCGGCTTCTGTTGGTACAGGGTGGCGAAAAGGCTGGCCGCTTTCTCGAACTCCTTGTTCTGAAAATAGTTAAGGGCCATCTGCTCCTGGTTGGGCTGTTGCGCCGCCGCAGGCAGCAGGCATCCGCAAAGCGCGGCGGCCAATCCGATGAGGGTGTTGCGTTTGCTCATGTGTACGCCAACAACAACGTGTGGGAGGGCTTTTTATTTTGTATCGCCCTGTCCAAGGCGCGGATTTTTTGCCTTCGTGGGGGAGTTGTTTTTCAAATAATTGTTTTTCATGTTTTTAAATATTTTATTTTCTGCGAATAAAACGGCTGCGGCGCGGGTGTGGAAAAAACACGTGAATTATATGGGGAGGCATGGAAAAGGAATCGTTTTTTTATATACCTTTGCAACTTTGAACAATTAAATTCAGAAATATTTTATCCTGCGTGTAATCAGTAAGTTGTAAATGCTGGTCGCATGCAGTGTGAGGCAATTATCAATAAAAAAAAAGCAAATGAAGGTTTATCAGACGAATGAAATCAGGAACGTGGCCCTTTTAGGGGGAGCCCGTGCGGGAAAAACCACTTTGGCGGAAGCCATGGCTTTTCACGGAGGCGTCATCAGCCGCAAGGGGAGTGTCGAGGACAAGAATACCATTTCCGACTACCGGGATATTGAGCTGGAACGCCAGAATTCCATTTATTCCACGGTGATGTACGCCGAATGGAAGAATTCCAAAATCAACATGATCGACTGCCCGGGCTTTGATGATTTCGTGGGAGAGGTCGTGAGCGCGTTGCGGGTGGCTGACACCGCGGTGATGGTGCTGAACACCCAGAACGGGGTCGAGGTCGGCGCCGAGGTGCAATGGCGCAGCATCAAGCGTTTCAACAAGCCGGTGGTTTTCGCCGCCAACCAGATGGATCACGAAAAAGCCAATTTCGATGAGACCGTCCGCCAGCTGAAAAACTTTTTTGGCAACGGCGTGACCGTTATCCAATACCCGACCAACGCCACCGGTTCCGCTTTTGAGGGCGTGATTGATGTGCTGCACGGGAAAATGCTCAAATTTCCGGTCAATGGGGGAGATCCCGAAGTCGCCGAGATTCCGGCCAGCGAGAAGGACAAAGCCGAAGAGCTGCTGAACACGCTGATCGAGAACGCCGCCGAAAACGACGAGGCGCTGATGGAGAAATTCTTTGAGGAAGGCACCCTGTCTCCCGATGAAATCAAGAAGGGTCTCCGTCTCGGCATCATCAGCCGTTCCGTGTTCCCGGTGCTTTGCTGCTCCGCCAAGACCGACCAGGGCGTGAACGCCTTGATGGACTTTATCCAGGAAAACTGCCCCGCTCCCGACCAGATGCCGTTTGAAAAGACCGTTCAGGGCAAGGAGCTGAAATGCGCTTCCTCCGAACCGCTGACCGCTTTTGTGTTCAAACTGAATGTGGAACAGCATTTGGGCGAAGTTGCCATGATGAAGCTGTACAACGGCGAGTTAGCCGTCGGCACCGATGTGATTAACGCCGCCAACAGCTCCAAGGAGCGTATCTCCCAGCTGATTTGCGTTGCCGGAAAGAACCGCGAACAGGTGGAGAAAGCCTGCGCCGGTGACATTGTGGGCACCATCAAGCTGAAGAGCGTATCCACGCAGCACACCCTGAACTCCGCCAAGAACGCGGAGGACACGGTTCCTCCCACGGTGTATCCGGAACCCAAGTTCCGCACCGCCGTCCGCGCCAAGAACTCTTCCGATGACGAAAAACTGGGCCAGGTGCTGAACGACATTAAGAAGATGGACCTCACCTTCCTGGTGGAGCAGTCCAAAGAACTGAAGCAGACCATCATTTCCGGACAGGGCGAGCAGCATCTGAACATTAACAAATGGATTATTGAGAAAGTCAATAAGATAGAGATTGAATTCTTCGCCCCGAAGATTCCGTACCGCGAAACCATCACCAAGTCTTCGGAGGCCATGTACCGCCACAAGAAACAGTCCGGCGGTTCCGGCCAGTTCGGCGAGGTGCACATGCTGATTGAGCCCTATTACGACGGCATGCCCAACCAGACCAAGTACCCCATCCGCGACACCCAGGAGTATCCGCTGGATTGGGGCGGCAAGCTGGTTTTCAACAACTGCATCGTGGGTGGCGCCATTGACGCCCGCTTCATGCCCGCCATTCTGAAGGGCATCATGGAGAAGATGGAGGAGGGGCCGCTGACCGGTTCCTACGCCCGTGACATTGTGGTGAACATCTACGACGGTAAAATGCACCCGGTCGATTCCAACGAAACCGCGTTCAAGATTGCGGGCCGCACCGCTTTCCGCGAGGCCTTCAAGAACGCCGGTCCGCGTATTCTGGAACCCATTTACGATGTGGACGTGTACGTTCCCGCTGAGAACATGGGTGGTGTCATGACCGATTTGCAGGGCCGTCGCGGCATTGTGATGGGCATGGACAGCGAAGGCGGTTACCAGATCATTCACGCCAAGGTTCCGTTGGCGGAAATGAACAAGTATTCCACCTCCTTGAGCTCCATCACCAGCGGACGCGCCTCCTACGGCATGAAGTTCGCCGAGTACCAGCAGGTTCCTGCCGATGTGCAGTCCGCCTTGCTGAAGGCTTACGAGGAATCCCGCTCCGACGAGGACTAAGGGTTTTCCCCATACAAAAAGCCGCCCACGGGCGGCTTTTTTTGTTTTTTCGCGGGCAGTACGCAGTGCGTCCTTTTTTTTCTCCGCCGCATTTTAGGGTAAAATTTGCGGAAGTTGTCGGTCGGCCGTATCTTTTTTTGCACTATCTTTGCAGTTTGGAAAAAGATAAAGGGGTCACGGAAATGATAACGGAATCCAGTGCGAAAATCAAGGAGGCCGCCATCCGCTGCATACGTCAGGAGGCTACGGCGGTCAGTTTGTTGGAAAATTTTGTGGATGACGGTTTTGTGGAAAGCGTGCGGACCATGTTCCACGCCACGGAAGGCCGCATTATTGTCACGGGGATAGGGAAAAGCGCCATCATCGGGCAGAAAATGGTGGCCACGCTGAACTCCACAGGCACCCCGGCCATTTTCATGCACGCGGCGGACGCCATCCACGGCGACTTGGGAATCATCCAGCCGCACGATGTGGTGGTTGTCATCTCCAAAAGCGGGAACACGCCGGAAATCACCATGCTGCTTCCGATGATACGCATGCAGGACAACAAGGTCATTGCCATTGTCGGCAACACCGACTCCTATCTGGCCAAACACGCGGATTACGTGGTGAACGCCACGGTTTCCAAGGAGGCCTGCCCGAATAATCTGGCTCCGACAACCAGCACCACTGCCCAGTTGGTCATGGCGGACGCTTTGGCCATCTGCCTGATTTCCCTCCGGGGATTCTCCGCGCAGGACTTTGCCCGCTACCATCCGGGCGGCACCTTGGGCAAGCAGCTCTACCTGAAAGTCGGGGATTTGAGCAAGGAGAATGAGAAACCCGAAGTGAAACTGGAGGACGAACTGAATACCGTCATCTACGAGATTTCCTCCAAACGTTTGGGAATGACCGCCGTCATTGACAACGGTCAGATTGTGGGCATCATCACCGACGGCGATTTGCGGCGCATGCTGCACAAAACTTCCGATGTGCATGCGGTGCGGACGAAGGACATCATGTCGCCCCACCCCAAGACGATACATGAAAGTGAATTGGTTGTCAAAGCCTTGGAAATCATGCGCAAGAACAGCATCACCAGCATTCTGGTCGTGAACGACACGGAGGCCTACACCGGGGTCATTCACCTGCACGACATCATCAAGGAAGGCATCATATGAAAACAGTCATGAGAAAATCCGTTTTTATTGTTCTGTGCTTAGGCGCGTTCCTGCTCCTTCCCACCCAGGCCTCCGCCCAGAAAAAGGGGAAGAAGGAAAAGGTCAATTATGAGATTTCCATTTACTTGGAAGGCGTTCCCGACACCATGCTGTACATCGGCTACTACTACGCGGACAAGACCTATTCCCGGGACTCTGTCTTTGTGGAGAAGCGCAAGCCCGGAACCTTCGTGTTCAAAGGCAGCGACACCTTGAGCAGGGGCGTGTACATCGTGGCTGGGCAGCGGAAGAACAAATACCTGGAGTTTCTGGTGGACACCTCCCGTTTTTTCTCCATACGGGCCACGGGGCTGAAGCCGCCTTTCTACGACGTGCTAAGCCACCTGTCTTTTGAAAACTCTCCGGAAAACGATGTCTTTCTGGATTTTCAGCAGCAAATGGTGCGTTACCAGAGCCGGGTCATGGACTTGGGAAAATCCTACAAGCAGGAGGCGGATAAGGGCGAAAAGGCCAATAAGGAGATTCTTTCCCTGCTGAAATCGGAGCAGAGCCTGTGCCTGGACAGCATGCATGACTACACCGGGCAGATGATTTCCAGGCATCCGGACCACCTGTTTTCCAAAATACAGCGGATGAACATCGACATCAGCATCCCCGACAAGCCGGAAGGGGCGGATTCCGCATGGGAGTACCGCTACTATGTCAATCATTATTGGGACAACACCGATTTGAGCGAAGACGGCTTGCTGATGTCCCCCTTGTTTTTCCCGAAACTGAAACGCTATTACGAGGGTATTGTCCCCGTTTCCATCGACTCTATCATCAAATACACCGATTTGCTGGTGGAGAAGATCACTTCCAAGGAGCTGTTCAAGTACGTGGTCTGGTATGTGACCCACAAGTACGAGCGCGGACAGTACATCGGACAGGACGCGGTGTTTGTCCACATGGTGAAGACCTATTACGAGGCCGGACGCTGCCCTTGGGTGGAAGAGACCCAGTTAGAGGCCATGGTGGAGCGGGCGCACAAGCTGGATCCCATTCTGATAGGGAAGCAGGCGCCGCAGCTGTGGATGATGGACACCTCCCGCACCCTGCATTCCAATTATGAATTCATGAAGCAGTTCACCATCATGTGGTTCTGGGATGTGGACTGCTCGCACTGCAAATCGGCCACGCCCAAATTAGCGGAAATGTATAAACGTTTGAAAGACAGTTTGGATATAGAAGTGATGGCCATTTGCATGTCGGCGGACACGGTGGCGTGGAGACGCTACCTGCGGAACAACGACATGCCTTGGGTCAATGTGGGCGGCTACGTGGCGAATATCGATTTCATCAATGTGTACGATGTGCACTCCACGCCCTTCATTTATGTGCTGAACCGTCAGAAACAGATTATTGTGAAAAAACTGCCGATAGAGGAGCTGGAGACGTTTCTCCGCCGCTATGCGAAAGGGGAAGTCAGGTACTGATAAAAAAACAAGCTTATGAAAACCATACGGATTGTTGATATTCTGAAAAAAAGCGAAAACTACCTCCAGTCGGAGGTGAATGTGAAAGGATGGGTGAGAACCAAGCGCGGCAACAGCGCGGTCAATTTCATCGCCCTGAACGACGGATCCATTGTGCATTCCCTGCAAATCGTCGCCGATGTGGCCGCCTTCGATCCCGAACTGCTGAAAAAGGTCACCACGGGTGCTTGCCTGTCCGTGACCGGAACCTTGGTCTCGTCCATGGGGAAGGGCCAGACGGTGGAGATTCAGGCGAAGTACATTGAGGTGCTGGGTACGGCCGATCCGGAGAAATACCCTTTGCAGAAAAAGGGGCACAGCATGGAGTTCCTGCGCGAGATTGCCCATTTGCGCTTCCGCACCAATTATTTCGGCTGCGTCATGCGTCTGCGCCACGCCATGGCGTTCGCCATACACCAGTATTTTAACGACCGGGGTTTCGTCTACCTGCACACGCCCCTGATTACGGGCAGCGACACGGAAGGCGCCGGGGAAATGTTCCAGGTGACCACCTTGGATATGGAGAACCTGCCGCGCACGCCGGAGGGTAAGGTGGACTACAGCAAGGACTTTTTCGGAAAACTCACCAGCCTGACGGTCTCCGGGCAGCTTAACGGCGAACTGGGCGCGATGGCTTTGGGGAAAATCTACACCTTTGGCCCGACTTTCCGTGCCGAAAACTCCAATACGCCGAGGCATTTGGCCGAATTCTGGATGATTGAGCCGGAAATGGCCTTTTATGAAATCGAGGACAACATGGATTTGGCGGAGGATTTCATCCGCTACCTGGTGAACTACGCTTTGGAGCATAACGCGGACGATTTGCAGTTCCTGAACGACATGTTTGACAAGACTTTGCTGGAGCGGCTGCAATCGGTGGACAAGGAAGCCTTCGCCCGGCTGTCCTATACGGAAGCCATTGACATTCTGCTGAAATCCGGCCACAATTTTGAAGTGCCCGTGGAGTGGGGGATGGATCTGCAATCCGAGCACGAGCGTTTTCTGGTGGAACAGCATTGCCGCAAGCCGGTCATACTGACGGATTATCCGGAGGCCATCAAGGCGTTTTACATGAAGCAGAACGACGACGGGAAGACCGTGCGCGGCATGGACATCCTTTTCCCGAAAATCGGGGAGATTATCGGCGGTTCGGAGCGCGAGGCCGATTTGGATAAGCTGCTGCGGGTGATTCGTTCCCGCCACATGAAGGAGGATGTGCTGGATTGGTACTTAGATACGCGCCGCTTCGGCACAGCACCGCACAGCGGTTTCGGACTGGGTTTCGAACGTCTGCTGCTTTTCGTCACCGGCATGGCCAACATTCGGGATGTCATCCCCTTTCCGCGCACACCACAAAACGCTGATTTCTAATGCGTCGCCTCGTTTTTGCACTGCCGATGCTCGTCGCACTGCTGCTGTTTGCCTGTTCGGGGAAGGACTACACCCCCAAACCGAGGGCGTATTACCGCATCTCTTTGCCGGAACCCGCCTATCAGCAGTGGGACACGAACTATCCCTATGCCTTTGCCTATTCCACGCATGCGGAAATCATTCCCCGGGAGGACCCGAACGCCGAACCCTATTGGATCAACCTGCATTATCCGGCCTGGGACGCCACCTTGCATGTCAGCTACAAGCCGGTGCAGGGCAATCTGGACCAGTTGGTCGCGGACGCGCGTTTCTTCACCACCAAGCAGATTCCCAAGGCGGAGGACATGATAGAGACCGCCGTGCACGACACTTCCCGTCAGGTGTACGGACGAATTTACGAGATTACAGGCGTGCATGTCGCCTGCCCTTACCAGTTCTGGCTGACGGACAGGAAGCGTCATTTTTTCCGCGCGGCCCTGTATTTCCATAGGGTTCCCAACAACGACTCCATCGCGCCGGTGTTGCAATTCATTGAAAACGACATGCGGCATCTGGTGGAAACTTTCTCCTGGCGATAGTCTGCGGCGGACACGTTTTTTCGGAAAAATATTTTTCCGGCGGAAGCGGAGGTCTGCGGTGAAAAAATGATTACTTTTGCCTTTTGTATAACACATTTGCAAAACCGGAGAAATTATGGTACAACAAGACGCTATGGAAGGGCTGCGTGAGCGGCTGGGCGAGTTACGGAGGTGTCTTTGACGTCGATCGTAAGCGGGAGGAGATAAAAACGAGGGAGACGCAAACGCAGGAGGCCGGATTTTGGGATGACCCCAAGAAGGCTGAAGCCGAGCTAAAATCCATTAATTTGCTGAAAACATGGACGAAAGCCTACGATGAGGCGGAAAACGCCGTTTCGGAGGCAGAGGTGGCTTTGGAGTTTTTTGAAACCGGGGAGATGGAGGAGTCCGAGTGCGACCAGCATTATGCGAAAGCCCTGCAAGCGATAGAGGAACTGGAGTTCAAGAACATGATGAACGATGAGGAGGACCGTTTGTCGGCCACCCTCACCCTGAATTCCGGCGCGGGCGGCACCGAAAGCCAGGACTGGGCGGAGATGCTGCTGCGCATGTATGTGCGTTGGGCGGAGGACCACCACTACCAGGTGCGCGAGCTGGACCGTTTGGACGGGGACGTGGCTGGTATCAAATCTGTAACCATCGAAATAGAAGGGGATTACGTGTATGGAAACCTGAAAGGGGAGAGTGGCGTGCACCGGCTGGTGCGCATTTCCCCTTTTGATTCCGCGGCACGCCGCCACACTTCCTTCGCCTCGGTCTTTGTGTGCCCTGTGGTGGACGACAACATCCAAATCGAAATCAAACCGGCGGACATCAGCTGGGACACTTTCCGTTCCGGAGGCCCCGGCGGCCAGAATGTGAACAAGGTGGAGACCGCCGTGCGCCTGCATCACCACCCGACGGGCATCGTCATAGAGTGCCAGGTCACCCGTTTCCAGTTGCAGAACAAGGAGAAAGCCCTGCAAATGCTGAAATCCCGGCTGTATGAGATGGAGTTGCAGAAAAAATATGCGAAAATCAGCGAAATGGAAAGCGGAAAGAAAAAAATCGAGTGGGGTTCCCAAATCCGCAATTACATT
This sequence comes from Bacteroidales bacterium, assembly GCA_017613015.1. Lineage (GTDB taxonomy): Bacteria > Bacteroidota > Bacteroidia > Bacteroidales > WCHB1-69 > UBA1195. Next base: position 49,060 of record JAGAEQ010000005.1, read on the forward strand.
CTGCATCCCTATAAACTGGTGAAAGACAACCGGACAGGCATGGAAACCTCCAACACTCAAGGGGTGCTGGACGGGGACATTGACGGCTTTTTGAAAGCCTACCTGATGGAATTCGGACGCGGGCGCGGACAATAACACGCCTTTTTCCGCGTTGTATAAGGCAGATGCTAAAACCTTTCAAAAATGTCTGACCGTATCCGTATTTTGTGGGCCGATGACGAAATGGAGCTGTTGAACCCCTATATCCGTTTTCTGGAGGCCAAAGGTTATGAAGTGATTCCCGTTTTAAGCGGCAACGAGGCCATAGACAAGCTGGACGGGGAGGTTGTGGACATTGTTTTTCTGGATGAGAACATGCCGGGCATATCGGGCATAGACACCATACAGCGTATCAAAAACAAACGTCCGTCGCTTCCTATCGTAATGATTACCAAGAGCGAAGAGGAGCGTATCATGGAAGAGGCCATAGGCTCCAACATCAGCGATTATCTGGTGAAGCCGGTGCAGCCGATGCAGATTCTGCATTGTTTGAAAAAGCACACGGAGAACCAGCGGCTTATCACGGAAAAAAGCACCCTGGACTACCAGCAGTCGTTCAGGGAGTTGTCGTTCAAGATGATGGAGGCCCGCACGCCGGACGACTGGAAGGACATTTACCGCGACATGGTGTATTGGGAGATGGAACTGGGCAAAAGCACCGACACCAACATCCGGGAAATTTACTATACCCAAAAAAAAGAGGCCAACACCCTGTTTTCCAAATTTATCGCCAAAAATTACACGGATTGGCTAGGCGGAAAGGACGCGCAGCGTCCGCTGATGTCGCATACCTTGCTGAGAGAGTGTATGTTCCCCTGCCTTAACGAGGCGGCACCCACCGTGCTGTTGGTGATAGACAACCTCCGTTACGACCATTGGCGCGCCATTCACCCCTTGGTTTCCGAATACTATCGGGTGGACCGTGACGAATTGTATTACAGTATTCTGCCGACGGCCACGCAATACGCCCGCAACAGCCTTTTCGCCGGACTGCTCCCTTCCCAGATTGAAAAAATCTATCCCGATTTGTGGCTGAACGAGAACGACGAGGGCAACAAAAACATGAAGGAGCCCGAACTGCTGTCCTCCTACCTGAAACGTTGCGGCAAAAACCTGAAACACTATTATTACAAGGTACTGAATGTGGATTTCGGCAAGAAAGTCAATGAGCGTTTCGCCTCCCTGCTGGATAACTCCCTGATTGTCGGCGTGTACAATTTTGTGGACATGCTTTCCCATGCCCACGCGGAAACCGACGTGATACGGCATCTGGCCAACGACGAACAGTCCTACCGGGGGGTGGTGAAATCCTGGTTCGAGCATTCGCAGGTGCTTGAGCTGCTGCGTTATCTGTCGGAGAAGAAAATCCGGGTCTTCATCACCACGGATCACGGCACCATACGCATCAAAAATCCGGTCCGCATTCAGGCTGACCGGGAGACTAACACCAACCTGCGCTACAAGGTGGGGCGCAACCTTTCCCTGGACGATCGCGATGTGTTTGTGGTCTCCAATCCCGATGCGGTCTACCTGCCCCGGCTCAACGTGTCCTCCAAGTACGTTTTCGCCACCAACGAGCAGTTTTTTGTGTATCCGAATAATTTCACCCATTTCTCCAATTATTACAAAAACACCTTCCAGCACGGGGGTGTTTCCATGGAAGAAATGCTGGTGCCGTTTATCAGTCTTACCCCCCGTTGATTATGCGTTTGGACAGAAGCCTTGCGCCTGCGTTGCATCCCTTTGCGTATCCCGGCCTGTGTGCGCCGGAGCCCTTGCGCTTGTCCAACGGCATCCCGTGCAGCCTCTTTCACCAGGAGGATTACCGCATTGTCCGTCTGGACCTTCGTGTGCAGGCGGGGGCTTGCCATCAGTCCGAGCCCGGCCTGGCCTTGGCAACCGTCAAAATGTTGCAGGAAGGCACGCAGGCGCATCCTTCGGAAAGCTGGATGGAATGCCTGGATTTTGAAGGGGCTTTTCTGGAACTGACCTCCAACCGCGATACCGCCTGCATCAGCGTGCATTTCCCTTCCGAAGCGGCGGAGCCCGTGCTGAACCTGTTGAAGGAAATGCTTTTGTGTCCGCTTTTTTCCGAGGAACGTCTGCGCATTGTGCAGGTGCAGCAGCAGCAGACCTTGGCCATACATGCGGAGAAAACCGCCTATGTGGCCTACCGCGCCTTGGCGGAAGCCTTGTTCGGGAGCACGCATCCCTACGGGAGCCATTTGAAGGTCGAGGATGTGGAAGCCTGGGACACTGCCCGTATCGCCGGTTTTTTCAAGCGGCATTACGTGCCCTCCGCCATGCGCGTTTATGTGGCGGGGAACCTGACACCGGCCTTGCGCCGTCAGTTGGACCGGACATTGGGCTCCCTTCCCTGTGGCGGGGAGGTGGCGAAGCCTGTCGTCGGCAGGGATTTTCTTCCGCCGGTGCGGAAAAGGATAGCGAAAGCGGGCAGCGTGCAGTCCAGCATCTGCATGGGGCGCGTGGTGTGCAACCGCGCCCATCCGGATTGGATGCGGCTTTGCGTCACCAACCGTATTTTGGGAGGCTATTTCGGATCCCGCCTGATGACCGAGATACGGGAGCGCAGCGGTCTGGCCTACGGCATCTATTCCCATGCGGTATCCCTGCAACACGCGGGTATGCTGTATATCGCCGCCGATGTCAATGCGGAGGCGGAGACGGAAGCCGTGGCGAAAATACGGGCGGAAATGCGGCGGCTTTGCGATGAGCCCATGCCGGAAGAGGAGCTTGCCCGGGTCAAACGCTACGAGTCCGGCAGCCTGCTCCGCAGTTTCGACGGTTTGTTCGCCCAGATGGAACGCTGCATGGAAGCGGACGCCTTTGGCATGGACGCCTCCTATTGGGAACGGTATTTTCAGACCTTGGCCGCCTTCACCTGCGAGGATGTGCGGGAGACGGCGCGTCGTTATTTGGATCCGAATCAGATGAGTGAAGTGGTGGTAGGGCCGCCACGCAATACATAAACCGAAGCTATGGAAACCCATGCGAAAATTTTAGTGGTCGATGACGAGACTTCCATTTGTGAAGCTTTAAAGGAAGTGCTTGAATATGAATCTTATGCCGTAACTACGGCGACAAAGGCGGCGGACGCGTTGAACATACTGGAGAACGAGGCTTACGATGCCGTGATCAGTGACATAAAAATGCCCGAAACGGACGGCTTGGAGCTTTTGGAGAAAATCCGCCAGCTCAGTGATGTGCCCGTGCTGATGATGACGGGGCACGGGGATATAGAGACCGCCGTCACCGCTTTGAAGTCAGGCGCGTTTGACTTTATCACCAAACCTTTGGATTTGAACCGTTTGCTTATTTCCGTGCGGCATGCTTTGGAACGCCAGTCCCTGGTCAGGGAAACTCGTCAGCTGAAACGCAAGGTGAATCGCCGCTACGACATCATTGGGGAATCCCCGGCCATTCAGGAGCTGAAGACCATCATTGACAAAGTCGCTCCGACGGAGGCCAGGGTGCTGATTACCGGAGAGAACGGCACGGGCAAGGAGTTGGTGGCGCATTGGCTGCATGAGAAAAGTCCCCGCGCCGGACAGGCTTTCGTGGAGGTGAATTGCGCGGCTATTCCTTCAGAATTGATTGAAAGCGAGTTGTTCGGACACGAAAAGGGGTCGTTTACCTCGGCCATCAGGCAGCGCAAGGGCAATTTCGAGCTGGCCGATCACGGGACTTTGTTTCTGGACGAGGTGGGGGACATGAGCCTTTCCGCCCAAGCCAAGGTGCTGCGGGCCTTGCAGGAGAACCAGATCATGCGCGTGGGTGGAGAGAAGAAAATCCCTGTTGATGTGCGGGTGATTTCGGCCACCAACAAGGATTTGCGCCAGGAAATCGAGGACAAGAACTTCCGGGAGGACCTGTACCACCGCCTGGGGGTGATTCTGATTCATGTGCCGGCTTTGCGGGAGCGTCTGGAGGACATTCCGCTTTTGGCGGAGCATTTCATGCAGCTGGCCTGCGAACAGCAGAACATGCCCCGGCGGCAGTTCACCGAAAGCGCTTACGAGGCCTTGAAAAGCCTTCCGTGGCGCGGAAACATCCGCGAATTGGGCAACATGGTGGAGCGCCTGCTGATTCTCTGCGACACCGCCATCACCGGTGACGACGTACTGCGCTATGCCAACCGGTGATAACGGAAATTCCATGGAAAAGAAACACTTTCCCGGCAACGAAGTCCTTCGTTGCTTCCATTACGCCGCGAGTGAACGTGTCGGATAATTGGAAATAGTGAACTTCATTCCAAAAAATGGCAGAAAATATGCAATAACGGCGTTTCTGGGGAATTTGAAATTCAAAACTCTGGATACCGGACAGAATCCGGGATAATGCCTAGACGGTTATGGATATGTTGCGTTGAGTGAAAACGTACGCTTACTCCTCCATGACTAACAGGTTGCAGCCGCGGAGGTCGGCCTGGTCGAAGCGGCCCATGACGGAGAAGCGTCCGTCGGGGGCTATCCGTCCGATGTCCTGTGTGGCGATGAAAGAGCAGCTGTAAAGATTCGCCAAGTCAATGATGTTCAGACCGCCGTTGCGCCCAGGCTCATGGGTGATGCGCAAGGGATCGTACATGTCGCGCGTCAGCACCCGCATCCAAGGGGGGCAGCGGAAGAGTTCCCCTCCGTCGCTGTATGCCTGGGAAAGCAGTTCTGCCATGCCGTATTCAGAACGGATTCGCGCTACACCCAAACCTTCGCACAGCCGCTGGTGCAGCTCCTCGCGCAGCAGCTCCTTGCGGCGGCCTTTCATGCCGCCGGTCTCGAACACCATCAGTTCCGGCAGGTGGAAGCGGTGATGTTCCACCAAATCCAGCAGCGCAAAACTCACCCCGAAAAGGATGGTGCGCTGCCCTTGCGCGGCCAAAAGCTCCAGATTTTCAGACAAAGTGTCCAATTGGTGGAGGTAAAATCGGTTCATGGGGTGACCGCTCTCTTCCATGAGGCTTTGCACCATGTAAAGCAGCGAAGAGCCTTGCCGTTCCAGATAGGAGGGGAGCAGGGCCAAAATGGCGAAATCCTTGGGGTCGCCCACCATTTGCCGGAAGGTTTCCCGGAAACTGCGGCGGTAAATGGCCAGGGACTGCACGTGGTGGCGTGAAGGGGTCATACCGGTGGTGCCGCTGCTGGTGAACACCGCTTCCGCCGGGCTGTCGCCGCCGTAGACGGTTTGGGTCTTGAAAAATCCGATGGGGAGAAACGGAATCTCTTCCACCGAGCGCACTCGCTCCGGGTTGTGTCCGATGCCGTCCGCGTAGTGGCGGTATACGTCGCAGCGGGCGTATTGGAAACGGAAAGTCTCCAAGGCCAGCTCCTCGAATCCGGCTTCGTCCCGAAGGTGGAAAATACGTTCCGCTAATGTTCTTTCCATAAGCGCAGCAAAAAGGTCTCCGCCGCAAGCAGCAGCAGGGCCGCCCATAGCCAGCCCCCCTGGGCTTTCCGGGCAGTTCCGGCCTGTTCCGCCAAGGTTCCCATGGTGAGGCGTCTTGCGTTCAGTACCTGGGTGTTGCGCGTGTTGCGGCAGTATTTTTTCATATCGTTGGGCTGCCAGTATTCCAGCTCGGATTCCCGGCGGTCGTAGTTGAAGGCGATGGCCGAGACCGCCGTGTCCCGCTGGCACAGCAGGTAGTTGCCCGCTTCCCGGATTTGGTCATGCACAAACAGGTCGCATTGGTTGTAGGTGCGGCGCAGTTCGGGAATGCAGGAGAAGCTCCCGTTCCCGTTGCGCAGCGTGGGCAGCTCCTCCGGGGAAAGGGCGTCCTTCTCGACGGGCACCGGTTCGTTGGAGCCTATGGTGTGGCAGATGCGGGTGGGTTCGTTGGTGAACAGGGCCATGTTGTACAGGCTGGGGACGAACAGGGCGTGGCGCGGAAAGGTGGTGAAAACCTCGTCTATGGGTGCGCTCAACAGGTACACGCAGCCGGAGCCCAAGTGCTGCACACTCAAAAAGTCGTCTCCGTTCTCCAGACGGAGCAGGCTCTCCTTTCCGGCTCCCAAGGTGTTCTCGCAGCGGTAGTGCTTGTAAACCACCGGCATGTCCATGTTCTCGGCGGGCGCGTCCATGGCTTCCGCGTACAGGCGGTGCTCCCAGCGGATGTCCGCCACTTTGCTTCTCTGGGTGTCCAGCCTGGTGAATGCGCCTAAACCGAAGGTGCGGTTCGCTTCGTTTTGCAGGGCTTTATCCGCCTGTTTCCCCGGAACAAGCAGCAGGTTGCCCCCGTTCTCCACGTATTCGCGCAGGGCTTGCAGGCAGCCGCTTCCGGCATTTTCCATCTGGTCCAGAATCAGCAGCCGCTGGTTTTCCAACTGGCTGTAGTCCAATTGTTGCAAAGGCATGTTCAGGTAGGCGATGGCCGGATCGTCCGCAAAAAGGGCGTTCAGGTAGGGATTCTCTTTTCCGCCGCAGATGCAGCAGACCGGCAGGCGGTTGCGGGTCCGGAAGGAAAAATAGAAACGATCGTCGAAAGTGACGGGATAGTCCGTCAGCTCTATCCACGCTTGCTGCAGGCCCTCGCCCTCCGGCGTGAATGTCAGGTCAAGAAGGGCGCGGCCCCCGGCTTTGATGTCGGCGGTGGCGATGGCTTTCTGCCGTCCGTTCACAAACAGTTTCACCGGCACCTTCTCCAAATCGTTCCGTCCCGAATGGCGCAGCACGGCTCGCAGACGGCATTCCTGTCCGCTGAGGAAGAGGGGAGACTCGAACCAGCAGCTGTCGACGAAGAGGTTGTCGGCGGTGGCGGCGTGCAGGGGCACAAAATGCACCAGTACCGTGGTGTCCGTGGGAAGTTGCGTCAAAGGGCAGGTGGATTGCTGGAAATCGGAGAGGAGGAAAAGTTGCCTGTTCTTCCCTTTTCCCGTGCTCAGGCAACGGAAGCCGTAGCGCATCATTTCGTCCAATGACTGGCTGCACGGGCTGGTTTGCAAGGCGGCGATTTCTTTTTTTATGTCCGATTTGCTTAAAAAACGGCTGTGTCGCCCCTCCTTGTCGTTGGTGAGGAGCATAAAGGCGTCCGACTCCCCGAAAGCGTCCACGATGTCCAAGGCCTTGTTTTTGGCTTCGTTCAGCAGGTTTCCCTCGGCGGAGGCGTTTTCCATGGAAAACGAATTGTCGACATATATCTGGATGTGCGCGCTGCCGCTATGGAAGGCATCCGTCCCCTTGTTGCGGAAAGGTTGGGCGAAAGCCAGCACAATGCAAATCACGGTAAGAATGCGCAGACTGAGGATGAGGCGTTTGCGCAGGTTGGACTGGCGTTTGTTCTCCGCTTGCAATGCCTGTAGAAAGTGGGTGTCGGAGAAATACAGGGTGCGGTATTTCCGGAAGTGGAAAAGATGCACCGCCACCGGAATGCCGATAAGCAGAAGTCCCCATAAGAAAGCAGGATGCACAAACGACATGAGGCAGCGTCCGGCTTAGGATGAATGGGTGAGTTGGTGGAAAACGGCTTCCAAGCTGAATTCGCCCTTTCCGGAAGCCTCCGCCTGTTTTTTCAGATGCTCCAAGCTGTCGTCGGCTTTGATGCGGCCTTGGTCGATGATGATCACGCGTTGGCACATGGCTTCCACTTCCTGCATGACGTGGGTGGAAAGCAGCACGGTGGAGGTCTGCGCGGTGTCCCGTATCAGCTGGCGTATGTCAATCAGCTGGTTGGGATCCAGTCCGGAGGTGGGTTCGTCCAAAATAAGGACTTCCGGTTCGTGGATGAGCGCGTGGGCCAGCCCCACCCGTTGGCGGTAGCCTTTGGAGAGCATGGCGATTTTTTTGTGCTGCTCCTTGCCCAGACCAGTGATGGCTATCATGTCCTCCACCCGTTTTTTGATGCGGTCCATGCCGTAGATGCCGGCCACCCATTCCAGACTTTCCCGCACATACATGTCTAAGTAGAGCGGATTGTTTTCCGGAAGATAGCCGATGCGTTTCTTCACTTGCAGCGGATTTTCCAGCACCGAGTGTCCGCAGACTTCGCAGGTGCCGGAGGTGGGGCGTTTGTAGCAGGTGATGATTTTCATCAGGGTGGATTTTCCCGCCCCGTTGGGTCCCAACAGACCTACAATTTCCCCGCTTTTGATTTCGAACGACACATCGTCCAGGGCTTTCTGGGTGTCGTATGCTTTACTGATGTGTTTGACAGATATAGACATGCTTGCAGCTTTCTATGGATTAACGCAGGTTTTCGGGATGTTGTTGCATCCAGCGGTAAATTTCTTGCGCCATGCGGGTGTTGGCCGCATGACCGGGGCAGACGGCCACGATACGCGCCTGCAAATCAGTTCCTATCAGTTGGAGGTCGCCCAACACATCTAACAGCTTGTGGCGGGCCGCTTCGTTGTCGAAACGCAGGCGGTTGTTGCTGAGGATGCCGCTCTCATTGACGCGGATGTTCTCCACGTGGAAGAATTCGGCGATTTTCCGCTGTTCCTCCTCCTTTAAAGGCTGGGCGACGTACACGATGGCGTTGTCCAAGCTCCCGCCGCGCGCCAGGTTGTGCTGTATGAGCGGCCAGATTTCGTGCAGAAAGCAGAAGGTGCGGCAGACGGCAAAACCCGTCTCCACATCCTCCAAAGAGTGCAGCTTGGCGGTCTGCCTCCCTAAAACCTCCGTGTGGTAGTCCACCGTGACTTCCATTTCAAACGTGTCGCTGGGGTAGGCGTGCAGTTCTGCACCGTTGTCGTGGTGGTAGTGCAGCTCTTCCCCTAAAATCAGGCGTTTCCTTTCGGCCTTCTGTTCCTGTATGCCGGCTTGGTGGAGGTAGTGCAGCAGCTGCTCTGAGCAGCCGTCCAGAATGGGGAACTCCTCTCCGTCGGTTTCAATGCAGAGGTTGCAGACACCGGTGGCCGCCAAAGCCGCCATCAAATGTTCTATGGTGCCGACGGAGGTGCCTGTCTCCGCGTCCCTTACCGAAGTGCTTCGCGAAGTGTCGCCGACGTGGGTGGCCAAGGCCTGAATCTCCACGGCGGGGGAAAAGTCCGTGCGGCGGAAGCGGATGCCGCTGCCTTCGGGAGCGGGCAGCAGGCTCACATGCAGGGTCTTCCCGGAATGCAGTCCGACCCCTTCAAACGCGACGGGCTGGGCGATGGTTTTCTGTTTCATGGTTTTCAACGGTTTTTGAGGGCTTCTTTGTTTTTAGTTTTGAGTTTTTGCACTCCTTCTTGATTTTCAGCCCAATGGGCGAAATCAAAGATTTTGGGCAGCAGCATTCCGGCAGTTTTGCAGCAGGGGGCGTATACCGCGCTGGAGGCTTTCCATTCCTTGGTCAGAATTTTCTCCCCTTTGTCGATGGAGGAAATGCAGTAGAAAACGATACCGGCTCCCAACAGCACCTTGAGGGCTCCGAACACGGCCCCGAGCAGTTGGTTCGCTAATTTGGGAAGGGCGAAGGAAAGGCTGATTTTGAACAGTTTCCCTATCATATACACCGCCACGATGCAGAAGAGAAAGGAAATCAGCAGGCTGATCAGGTAGCGGGTTTCGGTGGTCGGCACCAGAATTTTCTGCACCACAGGCGAGAAGGGGATGGCGCACCAGGCCCCGACTAACAGCGCCAGCAGGGAGACCACCCCGTCCACAAGCCCTTTCCGGAATCCTTGGAAGGCGAACCAGGCCAGTAAAAGTACGATAATAATGTCAATCAGTTTCATCGTTGGTTTATTTTTTTATGAGTTTGGAAGTGTGTGTGCCGTCCGTCCCGGTGGTCCGTATCAGGTACATGCCCACAGGAAGGCTGTTGACAGACAAGTCGAAGGAAGTTTCTTCAGTATGGAAAGTGCGCAGGCAGCGTCCGCTGATGTCCAACAGGCGGATTTCCCCTAAGGCGGCCCCTTCCTTGCTGATGCGTACAAAATCGTTTGCCGGATTGGGGCGTATACTCAATTTGGCGGCGGCTGTTTCCGCAAGGGCGGTTTTGGAACCGGTGTAGGTAAAGCTCCATCCGTCCGATTCCAGGCTGTCGTCGCTTTCAAACTCCACAAGCACCACATTGCTCGGCAAAAAGAAGACGGAGTCCGATTCCAGCTGACCGGAAAGGCGCAGCAGCTCCCGGTTGTTGTCGTTCAAGTCGTAAAAATGCAGCACATCCTTGTCTTTTTCGGTTTCCAGCAGGTGGAAACGCAGTGCCAGGCCTTCGTGCCCCCTGACGTTGATGACGTGGCGGCAGCATGTGTTGGGGTTGTAGCGGTAGGCACCGCTTCCGTCGTTCAAGGTGGCGGAAACCTTCGTGCTTGTCTGGATGACGGTGCAGAATTCCGGATAGACGGCCTCATAGCTGAAATGCACGCCTTCGCTTCGGGTGGTGTCTTGGGTGCGCAGCTGGACATCCCATTGGGTGACGCTTGTCTCCCAAGCGAAAGAAGTGTCCGTGGCTTGCAGGACTAAGGTTTGGAAATCAGGATCCGGTGAGCTGACAATCAGGCTGTCTCCCGCTTCCAAATGGCAGTGCACCTGGATTTTCATGCGCACCACGCTGTCCAAATCCGGACGGATGTGCCAGGTGTGGTCCACGGCGGCGGCGCAGCGTCCGTGGGTGCCGTAGCCGTTGGCGAAGGAGCCGCTCCGGTGGGTGAGGGTTCGCTCCCCGTGAAGCGCCGCCTCCTCCGGATAGCTGTAATGCAGGGTGTCAGGATAGGCGTTGATGATGATTTCCTGTGCCAGGTTGAAATTGTATCCGGGAGGGAAAAGGGATCCGGTGAGAAAATAGCCGTCCGAATGGCCGCTCCATCCGAAATTGAAATGGAAGTAGCAGTTCCCGCTGCTGTCCTTCTGGTAGCCGTCGCAAACGAATCCGTGGCCGTTGGTCCAAGGCTTGCTCCATCCGGCATAGTAGAGCGGAATGCGCCGCTCCAGGTGCGCGATGATCACGCTGTCCCAATTGAGCGGATAGGGTTCGGGATGCAGGCTGTCGTGCGCCATACCGTTGCTGTCGCGGAAAATGTAGCGCGTTTCCGGAAGGTATTTGAAATACGTGCGCAAGGCATAGGCGGCCTTGTGGTTGTACATGCCGGAGCTGCCAGGGCCGTAGACCATGTCCACCGCCACGCCGCAATGATGGGTCAGCAGCGAGGCCGCGCTGTTGATCTGGCCCGGCTGGTCGCACATGTGGGCGAAGGGGTAGCGGCTGTTCCCGAAATCGGCGGACAGGCTGCCGTAGGTGTCGTGGGTGTAGCTGTAGCTTCCCGTTCCGCTTTCCGGCCAGCGGAAATAATACATCAGCTGGGCCATGGCCGTGGCCACGCAGCCCGTGACGCAGCGTTCGTTCTTTCCTTTGTCGTCCTTGGGGCAGAAATAATTGTAGGGTGTTCCCTGGTCCCAATGGCTGAACAGCAGCGGTTTCACTTCGGCGCTTACTCCGCTTTGGCGGGTGGCGGTCCGCTGTGTGGCGGCCTTCCCGTTCTGGCGGGCGGCTATAATCTGCCGTTTGTAGGATTGCAGCCACATTTCCATGGCCGGGGCGGTGTTTTCGCTGTCAAAGGCGTGGTTCAGAGAGTAGGCCAGCACGGCTTCGCACCCGCTTTCCGCCGACACCACGACAAAGGCGTCGTCCCCGTTGAAAATGTAAAACACGGCTTCGTTGTCCGCCTGCTCCGTGTGCACGCAGG
>JAGAEQ010000001.1 GCA_017613015.1 Bacteroidales bacterium
GCGGGTCGGGTCGTTCATAAACATGTAATAGGTGCTGAAATCCTCCTTGACAAAGGCCTCGGCGAAGGATTTGGGCGTGTATTCCTTGGTGGAGACCGCATTGCCCTTGGCGTCGCGCTGCGTCCAGATGAACTTCTCGGGCGGCACGCCGAAATTCAAAGCCAGCATGCGGTAGACGGTTTGCAGCATTTCCGCCTTGCGGGCCTGCAATTTGGCTTCGGTCATGCCCTTTTGGGCGGACATGTCGCGCAGTTCCAGACCGTACTCACGCAGTTTCAGCGCAATCAGATTAGACATTTGCGAAGTGGCGTTACTGCTGCGGGTCTCCGGCATCACCTCCGCCGGCACCACACCGTATTTGTCAATCAGGTTGGCCACGCCGGTGAATTGGCCGCCGTCCCCGATGGGGTTCTTGAAGAGCCACTGCACCTGCTGGTCGTCGATGGCCAGTTTGCGGGTGTCGAGAATGGCCTGCAAAAAGAGGTTGGACTTCTCCAACTGGTCATAGAAAAAGGTGTAGACCTGCGAAAACTGGAAGTCGGCAGGCAGGTGATTGGCACGGATAGCCTTGCTTCTCAACACGTTCATGCCCGTAAACATCCAGCAGCGTCCGGAAGACTTCTGGTTGGTGATTGCCTTCACGTTTACCTGGTTGGAGAAATGCGAATCAAAAGCGGTGGCGTTCTCGCTGTTTACCGCCAGCTTGTTGATGTCAGCGGTGTTCAAGGCGTTGCGGATAGCCTTGTCCTGCGGCGAATTGGTGTAGGACTTTTTCAGATTGGCTAACATGGATTCGGAAATGCCGCCCGCGTTCTGGGCTCTGCCAACGCTCCAAGCCGTGCAGAACACGCAGAGCATGACGATGGAAAGTTTTTTGTTCATAGTGCTTTTTCAGATTGAGTTTTAAAGTGCAAAAATACATGAAAAACCAATACGCCTCCCCCGGGGGCCGGGATAAAATCTCCGCCTTGCTTTTTTTCGCGCCCATACGGGAAAACATATTGGAAAAACGGCTACTTTTGTAGCCGCAGAAGGTTCCGGCTTCCCGCAAAGGCGCCGGATGAAAAGGGAATCCGGTGCGAATCCGGGACAGTCCCGCTGCTGTAATCCCCGCCGAGGGACGGCAAAAAGCCACTGTTTTCCGCAAGGGACGGGAAGGATGCCGAATCCCGGGGTAAGTCAGAAGACCTGCCTTCTGCCGCATTGAGCTTTCGAGGAAAAAGCAGACATGTATTTGCGTCGTACGACATATTATGGGGTGTTTCTCTGCCTTTTTCTGCCCTCCGTCCTGCATGGCCAGGAAGCGGACAGTTCGAAGTACAAACAATTGAAAGCCTTTCCCTTACAAGACAAAAAAATCATAGAAACGCCGAAATCCGCCCCAGTGCGCACCGTGCCGGCGGAACAGATAGAGCGCCTTCCCGCCAAAGACCTCGGCGACGCACTGAAATACGTGGCAGGGGCTCAAGTGAAGGACTACGGCGGGCTGGGCGGCATCAAAACCGTCTCCATCCGCAGCTTAGGTGCGTCCCACACCGGCGTTTTCTACGATTTCCTCCCCGTCAGCGACGGGCATTCCGGACAGACCAACCTCGGCATGTTCTCCCGGGACAACGGAAAGGAACTTCAGCTGTTCAGCGGCAGCCCGGACGACATTTTCCACCCGGCACGCATGCTCGCCTCTGCGGCCACCCTGCAAATCACCTCCGCCCCGCCCGTTTTCCAAAAAGGGGAACGCCTGCACGGAAACATCGGATTCCGCACCGGCTCCTTCCACCTGTACCATCCCTTCCTGCGGATGGACCATCGTCTCGGAGAGCATCTTTCCTCCTCATTGAGTGTGGAATACCTAAACCAAAAAGGGGATTACCCCTTCGAATACCGCAACCACGACGCTGTTGTCCGGGAAATCCGGAAAAACGCCGCCCTGCAACATTTCCGCACGGAAGGCAACCTGTTCTACCAAAACAAGGAGCGGCTGGCCACGGCGAAACTGTTTTACTTCCGATCCTCCCAGGAACTGCCGGGCGCGATTGTGTACTACAATCCGGTATGCAACCAGCGCATGGAGGAGGAAATCCTGATGGGGCAGCTCCACTACCACAACCACAAGCTGTTCCGGACGGGAGAGCGCTGGAAGTTCCAAAGCAACGCGAAAGCCTACTACAGCATGCTGGAATACATCGACCCGGACTACCTGAACGCCGCCCACCTCTTAGACAACACCTACCGCCAATGGGAATACCTGCTGTCCAACACCCTGCTGCGGCGTTTCGGCCCGCATTTCGCCCTGTCCCTTGCCAACGATGAGACCTTGAACCACATGAACTGCAACCTGGCGAATTTCGAGCCGCCCACCCGCATCGCCTCCCTGACGGCCCTGTCCGGGAAATACGAAACCTGTTTAAAAAAAGACACAAACTGTAAAAGTATTTCCGGTTTTTCCGCCACTTTCGCCTTGCTGCACAACGCCTACCACGATTTCGCCTCCGGCAGCCAAACCGGCGTCACCCGCAAATGGAGCCCTTCGGCCAACCTGCTGTTCTCCCTTGCCTCCGCACGGCACAAAGGGAACATTCTCAGCCTGCGCATGGGCTACAAGGACATTTTCCGCATGCCCTCCTTCAGCGAGAACTACTACCGTTTCTTCAACGACCGGCTGCTGCTTCCGGAAGATGTGCAGGAAGGCAACATCGGCCTGCAATGCCAATGGGAAGACCGGCATGGGCGCAACACCCGAGGCGGCGTGGACGCCTTCTACAACAAGGTGACCAACAAAATCGTGGCCGTCCCCAACCAAAACCTTTTCGTTTGGACCATGATCAACTACGGCCAGGTGGCGGTCTACGGCGCGGAAGGCCAGTGGCAATGGTCGGACATGGAAACGCTGGCGCGGTGGCATCTGCAATGGAACGCCCAGCTAAACTACACCTTCCAGCGGGCACTTGACCTCAGCGATCCGGAAAGCAAGACCTACCGTCACCAAATCCCCTACACGCCCGTGCATTCCGGCAGCTGCATCCTTGGTCTGCGCAGCCTGCGCCGACATCACACCCAAGTGATGTACACCCTGCTTTGGGTCGGCCCGCGCTACACATTGGGGCAGAACATCCCGGACAACCGCATGGACGCCTACACCGACCACGGGCTTTCGGTGGCGCACATCCTGCATTTCACCAAAACCCGCTGTGAGCTTCAAATCGACCTGCTGAACCTTGCCGACCGCCATTACGAGGTCATACGCAACTACCCCATGCCCGGCAGGCAGTTGCAGGCCAAACTAAACTTCCATTTCTGAAACAAAAACAACCTGATAAAAAGCACAACAGATGAAAAAACGGATATTCCTGTACGCGTTGCCCTTTCTGGCGCTGGCTTTCACCTCCTGCAAAGAGGACGAACAACAAAAAGAAAAACCCGTCCCCGAAGCCGATTACGATGTCTGGGTGGTGAACGAAGGCGCCTTTAACCGGAACAACGCCAGCATAACCGCCTACTGCACCAGCGACGGAAGCCTTTCGGCGGACTATTTCTCCGCAAAAAACGGACGCGGACTGGGGGACGTGGCCAACGACATCCTCATATACGGAAGCAAGGCCTATGTGGTGGTGAACGTGTCCAGCACGGTGGAGATACTGAGCGTCAAGACCGGAAAATCCCTACAGCAAATCAGCATGATACACAACGGGACGCCCCGGCAGCCCCGCCGCGTGTGCACCGGTAACGGCAAGGTGTACGTCTGCTGCTTCGACGGCAGCGTGCACCGCATCGACACCGCCACCCTGAGCATTGACGCCTCCGGCACGGCAGGTTCCAACCCCGACGGCATCTGCTACAGCAACGGCAAAATTTATGTCAGCAATTCCGGCGGCCTGAACTACCCCAACTACGACAGCACCGTGAGCGTGCTCGACGCCCAGACCCTGGCACTGGAAAAAACGCTGAACGTCCGCATCAACCCGACGCGCTGCCTGAGCGACAGCTACGGACACGTGTGGGTGCTCTCCCCCGGCAATTACGACAACATTCCCGCCTGCATCCAATGCATTGATGCCCAGAAAGACACGGTGGTCCGCACCTTTGAGGAAGCCGAAGCCAACGATTTCACCATAGGCCCGAACGCCCTCTACCTGCTCTGCGTCCATTTCGCCAAAGGGGGAGGCAACAAAGCCGTCTGCAAAAGCATCACCACCAGCGGCCTACAGGAAGCGGGCATCCTTTTTGAAAAAAGCGGCATGCAGACCCCTTACGGCATCAGCATGCAGGAAAGCAACGGATACATCTGGATAACAGACGCTTTTAACTATTCCAGCAACGGAGATGTCTACGCCTTTGACGAGACCGGCGTGCAAAAACACAAGTTCGAGGCCGGAACCTGCCCCAAAAGGGCCGTGTTTTTGAAATAAAATGACTAT
This sequence comes from Bacteroidales bacterium, assembly GCA_017613015.1. GTDB lineage: Bacteria > Bacteroidota > Bacteroidia > Bacteroidales > WCHB1-69 > UBA1195. The sequence continues at coordinate 4,416 of JAGAEQ010000001.1, forward strand.
CTTTGCGGCCGTTTAAAAAGAACGCCATGGAAAAGAACTTCGAGACGCTGCGGGCGGCCTATCCGGTCTTCACGTATCAACAATACCAATGGGAAAAAGCGGAAGGTGACCTGCTGCTCACCTTTGACTTCCGCATAGGCGAAAACATCCGCTTCACCCCTAAAATACGGGTATGCGGACACGAGGCCTATGCGCGTTTCTACCGGGAGGAATCCATAGACGGACTGGAAAGTCTAGTGTTTCACATCGGCATGATTGAGCTCATTAGCTATTGGAAATGCTGCTGCTGCCCCGAAATCCGCATCGCATGCGCCCGTCTGGACGAAGCGGCTTTAGCTTGGTGGAAACGGCTGTACTACCACGGATTGGGAGAGTTTTTCTACCGCAACGGCATCCAAACCTCCTTGGAGGATTTTGTGCAAATCCGCTGCACCTCCGACCACCAGCTGCCCGCCCTGCCCGACTACCCCTTGCAGGACGCGCACATCGTCCCCGTCGGCGGGGGGAAGGATTCGGTGGTGACCTTGGAGACCCTGAAAAGGGAAGCCGTCGCCCCCCTGCCCCTGATCATCAACCCGAGAGGGGCCACCCTTCAAAGCGTGGCGGTCTCCGGACTGAAGGAAGGTTTTCTGGAAATCCGCCGCCCCATAGACCATAAACTGCTCGAAATGAACGCGGAAGGCTATCTGAACGGACACACGCCCTTTTCGGCCATGCTGGCCTTCTACACCCTGCTGGCCGCCTGCCTTTCCGGCCGGCGCCACATCGCCCTTTCCAACGAATCCAGCGCCAACGAGCCCACCGTGCAAGGCAGCGAGATCAACCACCAGTATTCCAAATCGGTGCAGTTCGAATCCGACTTCCGGGACTATGTGAAGCGCCATCTTTCGGCCCGCCTCTCCTACTACAGCTTCCTGCGGCCGCTTTCGGAGCTGCAAATCGCCAAACTTTTTGCGGAGCAAAAGGCCTATTTTCCCGTTTTCAAAAGTTGCAATGCAGGCAGTAAAACCGACAGCTGGTGCGGGAAATGCCCCAAATGCCTGTTCGCCTTCATCATTCTCTCCCCTTTCATGGGACCCGAGACCCTCAGCGGCATTTTCGGGAAAAACCTGCTGGCGGACGAAACCCTGCTGCCCGCACTGAAAGAGCTGTGCGGCGAAAGCGAGGTCAAGCCCTTCGAATGCGTCGGTACGCGCGAAGAAGTCTGCATCGCCTTGTGCCAAAGCATGAAGCGTTACAACACACTCCCTGCGCTCTTGGCGTATTTTTCCCGGACCAAGCTATACACGGAATACCAGACCGCGGATTTCGAAAAATTTCTGCATCATTGGGACCGGCGGCACTTCCTGCCTGCCGAAGCGGAGCGGCTGCTGAAGCGGCGTTTGGGCATACCGGCGGAATGATTATTCCACCCGGCCTTCCAAGTTGGCGTCCACCAGCTCCCGCAAATCCTGAATCACGGAAGGGTCCTGAAGCGAAATGCCCTCCAAGGCCTCATTGACCTCCTTGGTGTCAAACACAAAATCAATGGTTTCCGACTTGTAACGGAAAATGAAACGGATTTCCGGATGGGCGGAAACCGTCAGAATCAAGGTGCCGCCCAAATCGCCCATGGGCTGGCGGTCCCAGTGGGAAAGCCCGAACACGGCTTTCACCGTTGTCCCCTTGCCCAGTTCAGACTGTATGTCCAAGTGGCCGCCGGTCTGCTCCGCGTTCTGCTTGAGCAGCGAAAGCCCCAGGCCCACCTTGCGGGTGGTGCGGGTGGTGAAGAAAGGGTTCAGCACATTGGCCAGGGTTTCCTTGCTCATACCGCAGCCGTTGTCGATGAACTCCAGGGTCAGGGTGTCCGAGGCTTTGTCTTCCGTGACATTCAGCTGCACCTCATCCGCCTTGGCGCGGATGGAGTTTTGCAGAATATCCATGATATGCATTGAAATGTCTTTCATGCCTTGCTGTTTTTGTGTATAAACATCATTCGGGTTTTTGCAAATGCACGCGGCGGCCGTTCTCGCCATGCAGCGCCATGCGGATTTCGGCGAAGCTCCGCGTTTCCATCTCAAAGTAGCAGGTGTCCACGCCTATCCGATCGGGAATGTGGGCGTCGGAGCTGCGAATGAACATTTTGTCTTTCAAATAAGGGTGTTGGGAAAGGATTTTTTCCCTGTCGCCATGGCCGGAAAGCTCCACCGCATCGTAAGGCAAATCGAAGGGGATGAAGCCCAACTGGGAAATCACGCTGTTTTTCAGTTTGTCAATGTGCGCCGGTATGAACAATCCGCCCATCGCCTTCACCTCAGCGGCTATCACCTCTATCGGCACATCCAATCCGGAGGTCAGCAGGCGGGGTTCCTCGTACACAATGTTGAAATCCTCGTCAATCTGCACCTGATCACCGAAAAAATCGGGGGAATTGGGAATGTCGGGCAGGTGCTTGTCTAAATAGGCCTGAAAAGCGTCCAAGGCCTCATGGGTCTCGAAAAAGGCCAGGCAATGCGCCTCCTCCTTCGTGGTCACTTCCGCGCCGCACAGCACAAACACATCCCTGGAATAGGCGTAATGCTCCGCCAAACGGCAGTGGCGCGTGGCATTGTGGTCGGAAATGCCGACGATGTCCACCCCTTTCTCCCGCGCACCGTCCAAAATGGCATCCGGGGTCATTTCCAGACTGCCGCAGGGTGATAACAGGGTATGGTTGTGCAAATCTGCTTTAAATATCTGCAAAACAATAAAAATCAGGCGTTCAACATTCCGTAGATACGACCGACGGTCTCAAAGGTCTGCTCCGAAGTGCCCAGCACCGGAATGCCCTCCTCTTTCGCCTGCTCCAGCATGTCCGCCTCGGGTTGGCTGCCTTTCACCAGCACAATGGCGGCCAATTCCTTCAAAGAGGCAATGGCGATGACATTCTTATGCGTCTGCAAGGTCACCCACACGTGGCCTTCCTTGGCGAAACCCATCACGTCGCTGAGCAAATCAGAGGCGTAACCGCCCTTGATTTCCCTGTCCAGACTTTCTTCGCCGCAAAACACGGTCAAACCGAGCTTTTCCACAATTTCCTTTACTTTCATGCTTCCGTTGTTTTAGTTAGGATTGAAAGTGCAAAAATACGCGTTTTTCCCACGTGAAAGCGCATCCGGCGGGAATATTTTTCCCTCACGCCCCGGTCATCCGTTCGATTTCTTCCGGAGGATAGCCCGCCTCCCTCATTTTCCGTGCAATCTCTTTCAGACTATTGGCACGACCGACGGCTTCCCCTTCCGCACGGCCTTGCTCCAAGCCCTCTTCCAAACCGGCACTGAAGCCTTCGTGCATACCCTTGTTGTGGCTGGTGGTGAGCACATCCTTCTCGTAGACCCTGTCGTCCAAGTAGCGTTCGTACTCCCGCTGCTCCTGAGGCGTCAGCTTCAGGAAGTCTAACCGACGCTTCGCCTCCACCAAGCCGGGCGTGGTGGTGTCAGGGCGGATGCGCCCGCGCTTCAGGTAGTCCATCCACTCCTCCATCGGAGTCTCCGGCTCCTTGTCAAAGGCGTTGACCAGCAGCAGGAAGTATTCCGGGAAGACCTTCTGGGGAGGGAGCATGCGGAGACCCACCCTGTCCTCCTGGCTGATTTCCAGAGGGTCGCCCGTGTTCCACCCCTTGAAGCAGGTCTGGCCGTGGTAGAGGTAGTCCTGGGTCTTGCCCTTCTCCCAGTCGAAGTAGATGATGTTGATGGAGTACACCTTCTTCACCTCGGTGTAGCGGTCACCCGCCGCGATGTGCTCGGTGATGGCCTTCGCCGCCCCGTAGAGGATGCGCTGGAGGTAATAGTATTCCTCCGACTGCTGCACCTCCACGAGGATGAGGTCCCCGTGGCTGTTCTTCGCCTTCACGTCCACGCGGTTGAACTTGTCGTCCTTGCGCAGGCGGTTGCCCTCGCTCTCCAGCAGCTCCACCACCTGCACCCGCTCGCCGAGGAAAACGGTGAGCAGGCCCTCCAACACGCTGAAATTGGCCTTGTCCCGCAGGACATACTTCATGGCCCAGTCAAAACGGAGAAAGTGTTCGTCTTCGGTAGTAATCATTTTTGTCATTTTTTTTGGTTTTGGGTTAATGTTATGATTATGGTGATGTACGGCTGCCAAGGCATGACAGCTGTACAGGATGCAAAAGTAATAAAAATTGGAATGCGATGGGCATTCTTTTCTTTTTTTTATTGCCAGCGGCAATGCCCTTTTTCTCTTCATTTTCTTTGTTAGCCCAAAGAAAACGAAGCAAAAGAAAGGGCTTTTGCGGTTGCAAAGCTCTTGGCTCACAGCACATCAGGGACGGATGTGCCGGTGGGCAGACGAAAGATATTCCGCGACGGCGGGCGGACGAAAAATAATCCGTGGCGGCGGGCGGGGCATATCGGGATTTTTCAGACCTTTGCACTTTCATCCCAATCACACGACATGGACAACGAAACCGACTGCATCCACATCCGGCACGCCACGGAGAACAACCTTAAAAACATTTCGTTACGCATACCCAAGAAACAGATTACCGTTTTCACCGGCGTATCCGGGTCAGGAAAGTCCTCGCTCGTGCTGGACACCATTGCTGCCAAGTCGCGGCGGGAGCTGAACGACACCTTTCCCTCCTTCGTGCAGCAGTACCTGCCCAAATACGGGAGGCCGCATGTGGAGTCCATTGAAAACCTGCCCATCGCCATTGTCATCGAACAGCGGAAGCCTTCCGCCAACTCCCGTTCCACCGTGGGAACCTACACCGACATCTACGCGCTGCTCCGCCTGCTTTTCTCCCGCATCGGCGAACCTTTTGCGGGTTACTCGGACGTGTTCTCCTTCAACCATCCGTCGGGAAGCTGCCCGCGCTGCGCCGGTCTGGGCGAAATCCGGGAACTGGATATCCACAAATTGGTTGATTTCGACAAGTCGCTCAACGACGAGGACACCATCCACTACATCGCCTTCGGCAAAGGCGGATGGCGATGGATACGCTACGCCCACAGCGGTCTTTTCGATTTGGACAAAAAAATCAAGGACTATTCGCCGGAGGAACTGGAACTGTTTCTGCATTCACCACAAATCCGCCTGAAGAATCCGCCCGCGAACTGGCCGAAAAGCGCCAAATATGAAGGGCTTATCCCGCGCATGTACCGCAGCATCATCAATTCGGAGGAAGGCCTGCTGCACGCCGCCGTGCTCAATCCCATGCTGACCATGGGCACCTGCCCTGACTGCCAGGGAACCCGGCTCAACCAGAAAATACTGTCCTGCCGCATCATGGGGAAAAACATCGCGGAA
>JAGAEQ010000035.1 GCA_017613015.1 Bacteroidales bacterium
TCGCATCATAACTGTTTTTATGGGTTATGGACCATCCGGATTCTTTGCCGGTCCGGAACTCCGTAAGGGTGGAACTGTGAGTGGGATGTGATGCGGAAACGATGACAGTGGAAGCGGTCACGCACCAACGTTAGAAGAACACTGCAAATGTATTCAAAATAATGACAGTATTCAGACTTGTTGAAAAAAATAATATAGTCTTGCCCCAAAGAACTGTCACCGTTTTTTTCAAACACAAAAATACAAAAATTATAGCTTCCGTAGCGAAAAACCAAGTAGGAGGTAAACGAAAGTGAAAGTTTATCTCCTACTTTCGTTTACCTACCTCTCACATCACCGTACGTGCCGTTCGGCATCACCTTCCTAACAGCTCGTATAAACATCCGCTTTTCAACCTTCCGGGTTTTGGAGAGGTTTACAGGGAGGTTTACCGGCCTATCACCGCCTCCAGATCAGCGACTTTCTTCGGCAGCGGCTTGCCTAACAGACGGCAGCCCGTCTCAGTGATCAGCACATCGTCCTCGATGCGTATGCCGCCGAAACCGATGTACTCCCTGACTTTCGGATAGTTGATGTATTCGGCGAAACGGCCCTCCTTCTCCCAGATGTCAATCAATTTGGGAATAAAGTAGATACCCGGCTCGTCCGTCACAATGAAGCCCGGCTTCAGGGTTTTGGCGCAGCGCAAACTGCCGTGTCCGAAAATGGGGCTGCGCCGGATGGTCTCGTCGTAACCCACATAGTTTTCGCCCAAATCCTCCATGTCGTGGACATCCAAGCCCAGCATGTGGCCCAAGCCGTGCGGCATGAAGAGCGCCGGCGCACCGGCCTTGGCGGCGTCTTCCGGATTGCCCTTCATCAGCCCGAGTGCGGTCAAGCCTCTGGCAATGACGGTATAGGCGTTCAAATGCACGTCAAAATAGCGCACGCCCGGTTTGGCCAAGGTGAAGGTCTCTTCGTTGGCCTGCAAGACAATTTCATAAATCTCCCGTTGTTTCTGGGTGAATTTGCCGCTCACCGGGAAGGTGCGGGTGTAGTCGGAGGAATAGCCCGACACGGCTTCCGCGCCCGCGTCCACCAGCAGCATGCGCCCGTTCTCCAAAACCTGCCCGTGGTTGTGGTTGTGCAGGGTTTCCCCGTTCTGGGAGAGAATCACCGGAAAGGACACGCCGGAGCCGTAGCTCAGCGTAATGCCCTCGGCCACACCGGCCAGTTCCCTTTCCATGCGTCCGGCCTTGGCGCCGCGCATGGCGGAAAGGTGCATTTCCACCCCGATGTTGCAGACTTTCTCCATTTCTTCAATCTCTTCCGCACTCTTGCACTCCCTCAGGGAAACCACCGCCCGTATCATTTCCGGGGAGGCGGCACTTTTCAGCTGCTCAAAAGGCAGCTGCAGCAGCTGATGCAGCAACAGCTTGTTGTCGTCCCGGTACGGGGGAAGGAAATGGACGGTGCGTCCGGCCTGCTGCGCCTTTTGCAAATAAGCGGCCAGTTCCGCGAAAGCGGCCGTATGCGCCACACCGCAGCGTGCCGCCAGCTCCGCAATGCTCGGCTGGTCACCCATCCAAATGATGTCGTCTATGGTGTAGTCGTCCCCGAAAAGGATTTCCTTGTCCTCGTCAATGTCAATGACCGCCGCCAGACGGTCCAGGGACAAGCCGAAGAAATAGAGGAAATGGCTGTCCTGACGGTAGCGGTAGGTGTTGGAGGGATAGTTCATGGGAGCCTCGTTGTTCCCAAGGAACAGAAGCACGCCTTTTCCCACTTTGTTTTTCAATTGGATACGTCGTTGCTGATAGGTTTCTTTGCTAAACATGGTCCGAAGATTTAAATGAAAGTGCAAATGTACATGAAATCCCCATACGGAAGCGGCATTATTTTCCGAATTTTAAAGGATTTTCTGTCATTTTTCACCTAAAAAACAATACGGGAAACGCCTTAGGAACACTTTTCCTTCAAGGCGTTGATTTCATCCCGCAGGCGGGCGGCCTCCACAAAATCCAGATCCTTCACCGCCGCCTCCAAGGCTTTCTTTTTCGCCGCCAAAAGCCGGTTCAGCTCTTTGGGGGAAAGATAGGTTGCGACCGGTTCCGCCAGCTGCGCCTCCTGCAGCCCCTCCGGACGGTAATCCGCCGGTGCGGATACGGGAGCCGCATCCTCCTGCTTGAGGGATTTCCGCGCCCGTTTCACCGTTTGCGGCGTGATGTGGTGCTCACGGTTGTAGTTCATCTGCTTTTCGCGCCGCCGCTTGGTCTCGTCCATGGTTTGCCGCATGGAGGGTGTGATGCTGTCCCCGTAGAAAATCACCCGGCCGTTCACATTACGGGCGGCACGGCCCGCGGTTTGGGTCAAGGCGCGGGCGGAACGCAGAAAGCCTTCCTTATCGGCATCCAGAATCGCCACCAAGGAAACCTCCGGCAAATCCAGCCCCTCCCGAAGCAGGTTCACCCCGACCAGCACATCAATGGCGCCAGCCCGCAGGTTGTCCAAAATCTCCACCCTTTCCAAAGTATCCACATCGGAATGAATGTATTGCACCCGCACGTCAATGCGTTGCAGGTAGGCTGTCAAATCCTCCGCCATGCGCTTGGTCAGCGTGGTCACCAACACCCGCTCCCCCTTGTGCACCACCTGTTCTATCTCCTCCAGCAGGTCATCCACCTGATGCGTGCACGGACGCACCTCTATCTCCGGGTCCAACAGTCCGGTCGGACGCACCACCTGTTCCACCACCGCGCCTTCGGAGACTTCCAGCTCGTAATCAGCCGGTGTGGCGGAAATGTAGATGGTCTGCCCCACCAAGGAACGGAACTCGTCAAATTTCAACGGCCTGTTGTCCAAGGCGGCAGGCAGGCGGAAACCGTACTCCACCAGATTCTTCTTACGGGAACGGTCCCCCTCGTACATGCCGCGCAACTGCGGAATGGTCACGTGGCTCTCGTCAATCACCAACAGAAAATCATCGGGGAAATAATCCAACAGGCAGAAAGGCCGCTCCCCTTCCTTGCGGCGGTCGAAATAGCGGGAATAGTTCTCAATGCCGGAGCAATAGCCCAATTCCTTAATCATTTCCAAATCATAACTGACTCTGTCTTCCAAGCGTTTGGCTTCCAGATGCCGGTCGTTCCGCCGGAACGCCTCCGCCTGCAAATGCAAATCCGCCTGGATTTCACTCACCGCCAGGTTAATCACATCCTGGGATGTGACAAAAATCGTGGCCGGATACAGCGTCAGCCGCTCCATCTTCTCCAAAGGGCACCCCTCCACGGGGTCTATCGCGTCTATGCTTTCTATCTCATCGCCCCAAAACGTCAGGCGGTAAGCCTCGTCCGCATAGGCGGGAAACACGTCTAACACATCGCCTTTCGCCCGGAAACGTCCGCGCTCCAGCTCCGTCTCCGTCCGGGAATACAACGCACCCACCAAGTCCCGCATCAGTTTGTTGCGGGCAATCCGCTGCCCCACCTGCAAATGTTGGGTGTTTTTGGCGAACTCGCTCGGATTGCCGATGCCATAGATGCAGGAGACGGACGACACCACCACCACGTCCCTTCGTCCGGAAAGCAGGGCGGTGGTGGCGCTAAGCCGCAGCTTTTCAATTTCATCGTTGATGGAAAGATCCTTCTCTATATAGGTGTTGGTCGTCGGAATATAGGCTTCCGGCTGGTAATAGTCGTAATAGGAGACAAAATACTCCACCTTGTTTTCCGGAAAAAACTCCAGAAATTCGCTGTACAGCTGCGCGGCCAGGGTCTTGTTGTGGCTGAGCACCAAAGTGGGGCGGTTCACCTCCTGCAACACACTGGCGATGGTGAAGGTTTTGCCGGAACCCGTGACACCCAGCAAGGTCTGATGCGGCAAGCCTTCCCGCAGACCCTGCACTAACTGTCGGATAGCCTCCGGCTGGTCACCGGAAGGCGCAAACGGAGCCTTTAACTGAAAATCCATGCCTAACGCAAACGCTCGGAGGAGCGGACCAATTTCTCATCCTTCAGGATGAATTTCTGCGCCACATACACCAGCAGTATTCCCACCATGGGCACGAGGGTCCACAGGGAATACACGGTTTCCACGCCCTTCAGGGCGGCGTGCTTCGGAAACAGCATGTCCGGATAAACAAACAGCATCAGCGCCAGCAGGACAAAGCCGAAAAACACATGTCCCAGACAGAGCTTGGCCTGAAGCTTCCTGTTTTTGAACAGAAACAACACCACTATGGCGCAAACGCCCAACAGCAGTTCCAGCACGGCAATAGGCGCGGTGCGCGCGATGACATTCCCGTCCGTATCACTCACGGTCCAAGCCGAATAGGCATATTCAGAAACGGGTGTTTCCGTCCCGTCCTCCACCAAAATCCAATGCTCTTCCCCGGCTTGCTTCGGATACAAGGAGGCAATGGGCAGAAAGGCGCCCCACACATAGCATGCGGCAGCCAGTAACAGGAAAAGGGATTGTATGCGCTGTATCATGGATATCTGTACTTTGTGTTGCGGAGTGGTCCCTCTTGGGCTCGAACCAAGGACCCGCTGATTATGAGTCAGCTGCTCTAACCGACTGAGCTAAGGGACCTTTCCTTTTCTTGAAAGGAAAATGCAAAATTAGTCTTTTTTGCAATACAATTCCGCATTTCGCAGAAAAAACATTGCAAAAACCGGTTCAGGACGCTATTCCAGCAGCTTGACATTGCCGCTATGCATCCAACCGTAATAATAGCACTGCTTGGGGGTCTCCACTTCGCCGCTGTTCACAAAACGGTCGCTGTGGATACGCACATCCTGCGGATTGTCCATACGCACAAAATACCACACCACACCGTTCTTGTCCGTGATTTGGTGGAAAATGGTGCCGGTGGAGCCTTCAGGATACTTGCCCAGAAAATTCCCGGGCCACCCGTGGATGCCGTCGTACAGGCTTTCGTCGTCAATAAAGGGGGTCATGCGCAGCAGGGAGGAGTAATTGACGGTCCGGAAACGCGCTTTGGGCGTGCACTGCCTCCCCGCGTCGGGCAGCAGCGTATGGTCGAACACCAGGCCCTGCGAAAGGCGCAGCATGTAGGCGTTACCGTAGGAGGCGGAACAGGCCCAGCGGGAATACACGCTCACCCGGTCGCCGCAGCAGCTGTGGTTCCACACCGCCGCCACCAAAGGCATCCCGTCGTCCGGATGGTTGGCCAGCACAATGGAGCCGTCCGTTTCCATCGCCAGCACAAACACGCTGTCGTCCCGGTTCCGGAAGAGAAACGTCCGCTCCTTATCGCCTATCTTCCCCTGAAACAGCAAGTCGGGACAGGCGTCGCGGTCAAAATCCATCCAATGGAAACCGGAAAGCAGCGACTCCGCCTTCACCGAAGCGGCACGCATGCACGCACTCATCTCCGGCGAAGCCATCGCCTTGCGGGCCGCGTCCTCCAAGGACACTCCCGGACGTTCCACATACCATTTCTCCAGGTTCGCATTGGAGGGGAAAAACTTGGGCTGTGCCGCCGCCAATGTCACGGCAAACAGCAAAGCTGCGGTAAAAAGCGCGTTCTTCATCATCTTATCCGTTTAATGTGTTCAAATATTCCTTTACTGTCTTCAAATAGGCTTGCGTGTCCGCTCCGGGCGCCATGCGCAGGCTCAAATCGTTCAGGTATGCGTAGGAGGCGTCCCTGCCGATTTTGAAGTCCGCCCGTATCCAACGATGGACCATGGCCATGCGATCGTCCATGTCTTCTATCGTATTTACCAGTATATCATAAGATTGCGATTGCAGCCTAGAGACAACCTCCGCCGGAACCCGTCCGAAAAGACCGAAGTGGGAGGCGGCGAAGGGATGCACGTCCAGCTTGTTGAATATCAATCCCTGATAGGGTTTTCCCTCGTAATACAGCACGACCTGGAAATTGGAATGGAAATTCCGGAACCACTCCCACTGCTGAAGCATATCCGCCTCCGAGCCGTAACGGCAAAGCAGGCAGACCGCACCACAGCGTTCCACGGTGGGGACTTTTTCCGACACCCGGGGCGACGGGACGCGCAGCATACGGGCGAAATACCGCCGTTGGAAAGCGTTCACCGGCATAGGCTATTCCGCATGGTTGGCGCTACCCAGCACATGGATGATCTTATGGATATAGAGGGCTTTCAGTTTGTCCCGAGCCGGGCCAAGGTATTTCCGGGGATCAAACTCCTCCGGCTTCTCCGCCAACACTTTACGCACCGCAGCCGTCATGGCCAGACGACCGTCGGAATCGATATTGATCTTGCAGACCGCCGAGGTCGCGGCACGGCGCAGCTGCTCTTCCGGCACACCGGCCGAATTCTGGATGTTGCCGCCGTACTGGTTGATTTCAGCCACAATGTCTTGAGGAACAGAGGAAGCGCCATGCAGCACGATGGGGAATCCGGGGATGCGTTTCTCCACTTCTTCCAGAATGTCAAAACGCAAGGGCGGAATCTCCTCGCCGGGTTTCACCTTGAACTTGAACGCGCCGTGGGAGGTCCCGATGGAAATGGCCAAAGAGTCCACGTTGGTGCGACGCACAAAGTCCTCCACTTCCTCCGGACGGGTGTAGGTGTGATGCTCCGCGCTGACCTCATCCTCAATACCGGCCAGCACGCCCAATTCGCCCTCCACCGTCACGTCAAAGGGATGGGCGTACTCCACCACCTTGCGCGTCAGCGCGATGTTCTCCTCGTAAGGCAGGTGGGAACCGTCAATCATCACCGACGAAAAACCGGTCTCTATGCAGGATTTGCACAGCTCAAAGGAATCGCCGTGGTCCAAATGCAACACAATGGGAATGTCGCAACCCAGCTCGTGAGCGTATTCGGTCGCGCCTTTCGCCATGTTTTTCAGCAGGTTCTGGTTGGCATACTTGCGTGCGCCGCTGGACACCTGCAAAATCACCGGAGACTTGGTCTCCACACAAGCCATGATAATGGCCTGCAACTGTTCCAGATTGTTGAAATTAAAAGCGGGAATGGCATATTTTCCGGCCATGGCTTTTTTGAAAATCTCGCGGGAGTTCACTAATCCCAAATCCTTGTACGATACCATAATTATTGTTGTTTAGTTATTATTTTCCGATGAAGTTTCCTGTTCGAAGCGCACAGACTCCAAAGCGCCCGTCAAAGGGTCCAGGCGGAGGGAGCGCACCCCCGAAGGCAGCACATTAACCACGCCATACTGTCCGAACGGCATGCGTCCCAGCTCCTTCACCTCCCGGTTCCCGCAAAGCAGCACGACCGCATACTGCTCCGGCACCCGGTAACAGAAGCCGCCCTGGCGTTTTTTCCGGTACTGGGAGGCCTGCTGCAACAGCTGCGCCGCCGCGTCCGTGGTGTGGCTGTTGGTCAGGTGAAGCGAATAGACCTCTGCGTCCGGCTTGGACACCCGGCCCTTGCACACCCCCTCGGAAGGCGAAAAGGTGAACAGCGGCAGGCGGTACTCGTCCTCCTTCCCGGCGGGCAGACGGAGCGCGAACGTCAGCGTTTCCGTCTCTGTCACAGAAAATCCCGAATAAAGGGAAACGTAGGTCTCCTCCTCTTTTTTCAGTTCCGACACCATGTACTCCACATTAGTGAAATCCACTTCATGATCCCCCGTCAGCAGCAGCCACTGGGCCTCCCGTATGGATTTGATTTTGGCCAAGGCCTCCTCCGCTTTCTGCGCGGTAGTCTTCTCTACCATCCGCTTATGGAGCTTAGGAACCATGACATACTCGGAGTCAATCAGTTTCTTCTCGTAGGTCGTGTCGGTTTTCTCTATCAGGGTGTAGTTTTCATACATTTCGAACTGCGCCTGGGTCTGGGCGTTGGGATTGGTCAGCTGCACCTGCCCCTGCACAGTGGCGGCAAACGGCATTTCCAAAGGGAAAGGTTTGGTTTTCTTCGGGAAACGCACGTAATAGGTCTGCGCCGTATCCGCTTCGGCCCGGAGGTTCACGGCAATCTGCTGCACCGCATACTGTATGGACGGCTCCCGAATGGCACCCGAAAGCCCGAGCATGCGCTCCGCGTAGTCGGCAAAAGGCCCGGGATAGCGGCTCACCTTGCACACTGTGACCGTCACTTCAAAATAATTCCTTGGTAGCGAATAGAAAAAGCCCTGCCCCGGATTTTCGGTCAGGCTGTCCCCCACATGCACGGGAAACACCTGATACTGCGCCCGCAGCGGGAGCAGCAGGCCCGTACACAGCAGCAGCAGCAAAATTCGCGCTCTTGATTGCATAGTTTTCTTTTTTATATAAACAACTCTTTGTTTCTGATTTTATTGCACTCGTCCGTCCGAAAAAGCAAAAATACTCATTTTACACGTATGCCCTCCCCCGTTCAACGGAAAAAAATCACTGAAAA
>JAGAEQ010000036.1 GCA_017613015.1 Bacteroidales bacterium
ACCTGCGGGAATGGGTGGGCCGCTTGCAGCACCCGCTGGCGGAAGACCTGCGGCACGCCCTGACGGAACGGCTGTCGGCCCTGGAGGAAATCGGGCTGAACTACCTGACGCTGGACCGTCCCGTCGGCACCTTGTCGGGAGGCGAGGCGCAGCGCTGCAAAATCGCAAAATACATCAACTCCCCGCTCAGCGATGTCCTGTACATTTTGGACGAACCCTCTGTCGGGCTGCACGAGCACGACATCCGGTTGATGCAGCAATCCGTGCGGAAACTCAAGGAAAAAGGAAACACCGTGCTGCTGGTCGAACACCACCAGGCCATGATACGCATCGCCGACCACATCGTGGACATGGGGCCGGGCGCAGGTGCGGAAGGCGGCGAGATTTTGTTCGAAGGCAGCTACGAATCCCTGCTGCAAAGCCGGACAACCACCGGGCAGATGCTGCGGGAGCACGTTCCCGTCAAAACGGAAGTGCGCACACCCCAAGCGTTTTTCCAACTCTCGGACGCCCGGCTGCACAACCTGAAAAACGTGTCTGTCCGCCTGCCCCTCGGTGTGATCTGCGGCATCGCGGGCGTGGCAGGGTCCGGCAAAAGCTCCCTCATGCAGTGTTTCCGCGAAGCCTACTCACAGCCCAGCGACATTGTATATATCAGCCAGAAGAACATCGGCATCAGCCTGCGTTCCACTCCGGCCACCTATTTGGACGCCGCAGACGAAATCCGCAAGCTCTTCGCCAGACACAACAAGGTGAAAGCCGATTTGTTCTCATTCAACGGGAAAGGCGGCTGCCCCGTCTGCAAAGGCAAAGGGGTCATCGTGTCCGACATGGCCTTTATGGACAGCATCGAAACCCCTTGCGAAGCCTGCGGCGGCCTGCGCTATTCCGAGGAAGCCCTGCGCCACACCCTGCACGGGCAGAACATCGCCCAGGTCATGGACATGCCGGCGACCAAGGCCTGCGCGTTTTTCGCCGGAACGCCCGTAGCGGAAAAGCTGCAAGCCCTCAATCAGGTCGGTTTGGGCTACCTGCATCTGAACCAGTCGCTTTCCACCCTTTCCGGCGGAGAGCTGCAACGCCTCAAACTGGCCTCCCACCTGCTGGACAACGGCAAAATCCTCATTTTGGACGAACCCACGGACGGCCTGCACCTGAACGACATCCGCAAACTGATGCGGCTGTTCGGCAAAATGACCGACGCCGGAAACAGCCTGTTCCTGATTGAACACAACACCCATGTGCTACGCCAATGCGACTACCTTGTCGAGCTGGGGCCCGGAGGCGGAGAGGCCGGAGGAAACATATTGTTCACCGGCACGCCGCAGGAAATGCGGCATTGCGCGGCCTCCGTCACACGGGAGTATCTGGAGGCCTGATCCGTATCGTTCAGAAAGTATAGCACAAGCCCAAAGCCAGCATGCGACGATAGTACAGGGTGCTTTCGGTGCGCCAGTCGGAGAAATCGGAGGAATAGGTGGTGCGCACCATCCGTTTGTCAAACAGTTCGCGGAACTCCGCATAGTACGACCACGCCCCGGACTGCCGGGAAAGACGCAGGTTGCCGCTCAAATACTCGTTGAATTTGGTGTACACGTCCCGTTTGGCGCTGTTGTAGGTGTTGCGGGCGGAAAGCTCCCAACCGCCTCTGAAGGTCTTGGCAAGCTCCACGCCCAAGGAATAGTTGCGGTCGGACGAGGGGGAGGTGGAACCGTACTCGCTGACCTCCCAGTTCAGCTTCCCCCAGGCGGACAGGCTGTAGCCCTCCTGCTTCCACCGCCCGTGCAACCGGCAATGGTAAATCCGCTTGTAGGCCGTGTTCAGCCAGCTGTACACCACCGCATCGCCCAAACGTTCCCGCAGTTCCTCCGGAAGTTTTTCCTTGTCGGTGACCAACACCTGCTCCGCCACGTTTTTCCGGAACTGGCAACCGCTCCGCGCCTGCACCTCCCAAGGCACGCACTTCCAGGTATAGGTCATGTTGAAATGGAAGGTCCGGGTCGGCTGAAGCTCCGCATTGCCTAAGTAATACACGCCCTCGCTGCTTCCAAAACGCAGCAGGCCGGACAATTTGAGGTAGTCGGGACGGGAAATCACACGTTCCATATCCCATTGCAGGTTGTGCCGCGCGGACGGAAGGTAGCGGACAACATAGCTCGCCCCGTGGCCCACGCTGCCCTTGTTCCAGTCCCATCCCCGCAGATTGCTCCACAGCTTATGGTTGAAATAATGGATGCGCTCCTCCCCTTTCAGCTCCCACTTCCCTATGCGGTACTCCGCCGCCGCGTAAGGCTCGACCTTGCCGGAACGGTAGAGGTATTTCTGCTTCAGCAGCAGGCTGTCCCGCCACTCGGCGTCCACCATCGTGGCGCCACCGTACTGGTCGTCGTTCATTTCCCAGCTGAAATCCGTTCCGGCGGTGAAGTGCAAGGCCTCCACGTCCAAAAAACGCGGATCCTTGTATTGGAAGTTCCAGACAAACACCTGCTGCTCATACAGCGGCGTGATGCGGTAAGTTTTCGGCGTATACAGGCTTCCCTCCAAACGCCGCACCGTAGTCTGGCTGTTGACACTGTTTTTCAGCGACATGCTACCCGAAATGGAGTGCCCGGACGAATCCCACACATGCAGGAAGGAGGCCTGCATGCGGTAACTCTGCTGCTCCTTCTCCACCAAAGAGGCATTGCTCCCCTCCGCCAGCAGCTGCGTCACGCCGTCCGACACGCCAAACTTTTTGGCGGAGGCGTCATGGTTCTGATCCGAACCGGTATAGGCCTGCTGCAAAAACAGACTGATGCGGTCGCCTTTCCGGGGCTGGATGAGCAGCTGTATGTCAGCGGTTTCCGAGCCGCCCTTGTTTTTACTCTCGCTGGTCTCCGCATACCCGTAGCGCATGTTTTCCGAGGAATAGCTGACATTTTTGGCCGTCAGGCGGCTGTTCCAGTTGCCGGACAAACCGGCGGAAAGGGAATAGTTCCGGGCCACGCGTTCCAGACGGGTCGCCAGGGAAGCCTCGCCCGCCTGCGGAAGATGGGAGGCCCCGCTCACCTGCACACTGCCTTTCCAACGCACGGAATCCGCAGGCTGCGCCCACAGCAGCGGCAGGGCAAACATCAAACACACAAGAACTAAGCCGCTCTTTCCCATCATAAAATTCTAAATCAGCCGTCTACATTTTCAAGTGCGCAAAAGTAACATTTTTTCCCGCACCCTTCCGCCGAATACGTGTTTTTATTATATTTTTGCACGGTTTCGCCATTCAATGCAAACCCAAACGGCTTTAGTTAATAACTAATTGGAAACGAAATAATTCTGCCTATGAGCATCGGAGATATCTTGCTGATTATCGTGAATTTTGCCGGCGCCATCGCCCTCTTTCTCTTCGGAATGAGGCTGATGAGCGGCGGTCTCCAGAAATTCGCAGGACGGGGCATGCGCCACATCATGGGGAAAATCACAGGAAATCCGCTCAGCGGCATTCTGGTGGGGACCCTGCTGACGGTGGTCGTGCAGTCCTCCTCCGCCTCCACGGTCATGGTGGTGAGTTTTGTCAATGCCGGTATGATGACGCTGGCCGGAGCCATTTCAGTGATTATGGGAGCCAACATAGGCAGCACCCTTATCACATGGATTCTGAAGATATTCGCCCTCGGGGAAGCTGACGGAAGCTTCAGCCTTCCGCTGCTGATGCTGGCCGTGGCTCTCTTCTTTATGTTTGCCAAAAGGGAGAGACTGAAATACATAGGCGAGTTCACCATCGGTTTTGCACTGCTGCTGCTCGGCATGAACTTCCTGCAATCCTCCGTGCCCAACCTGGAGGATTACCCACAGTTTCTGGCCGCTTTGGGAGGCATTTCCGACCACGGATTCCTTTCCGTGCTGCTGTTCACTGTCATCGGCATGGTTCTGACATGTATCGTTCAGGCTTCCGCCGCCATGATGGCCATCGCCTTGGCCATGTGCTACAAGGGATGGATAGGCTTTGAGGTCGCCATGGCCTTAGTCATGGGTCTGAACATCGGAACGACCATCACCGCCAACATCGCAGCCATGGTCGCCAACAACGTCGGAAAGAAGGCGGCACGCGCCCATTTAGTCTTCAATGTGATCGGAACCATTCTGACACTGATTGCCTTCCGTCCGGTAATGATGCTGGTGGATTCCGTCACCACCGCCGCAACGGGCGTCAGCCCTTACACGGAACCGGGCTCACCGATGTACAACAACATGACCCTTCCCTGGGCGCTCTGCTTTTTCCACACCTTTTTCAACGTAGTGAACACACTGATTTTAGTTTGGTTCATTCCCCAAATCATCCGCATTGTGGACTGGATGGTAAAACCCGCCGAGGAGGATACCGAAGACGAATTCCGCCTGACCTATATCGGAGGGACGTGGATGAACACCGCCGAGCTGAACATTCAGTCCGCCAAGCAGGAAATAGAGAATTTCTCCCACCGGGTGCTGCGGATGTACACCTTTTTGCCCGCGCTGCGCACGGCTCAAAACGACGAGGAGTTCGGAAAGGTTTTCGCCCGCATAAAGAAATACGAAAGCATCACCGACCGCATGGAAGTGGAAATCGCCAAATTCCTGACCAAAATTTCCGAAGGGGACCTTTCGGAGCAAGGCTCCCAGCGCATCAGCTCCATGCTGCGCGTGATTGACAATTTGGAAAGCATAGGCGACGCCATTTACCAAGTGGCGGCGCTGCGCAAGGACAAACTGGAGACCGCCGTGCATTTCGACGCCCACCAGAACGAGAACTTGGACCAGATGACCCGGCTGGTGCAGGAGGCGATGGATGTGATGGACGCCAACCTGCGGCGCAGCTACAGCGACATAGACCTGCAAGCGGCCTACGCGGCGGAGGAAGCCATCAACCGATTCCGGGACCAGCTCCGCGCGGAACACCTGGAAGCCATCAAGCACGGGAAATACGATTACAGCATCGGCACGACCTACAGCGGCATGTATGCCCTGTACGAGAAAATCGGCGACTACGTCATCAACGTGTCCGAAGCCATTGATATGGAAAACAGCAAGAAAGTCATTGAAAACCAATAACGGACCATGGACAGCATCAAGAAAATCTACACCATAGGCTACGGCCCGTCCAGCAGCCACACCATGGGGCCGCGCAAAGCTGCCGAACAGTTTAAGGCCCGGCATCCGGAAGCGGCCACATTCCGCGTCACCCTGTACGGAAGCCTCGCCGCCACCGGCAAAGGGCATTTCACCGACAAGGCCATTCTCTCCGTGCTGCAACCGCAGCCGACCGAAATCGTCTGGAAATCGGAAGTGGTGCTGCCCTTCCACACCAACGGCATGCTGTTCGAATCGCTTGATTCCGAAGGAAATGTCACCGACCAATGGACGGTCTACAGCATAGGAGGTGGCGTGCTCTCGGACGGCAAAATCCGGGAAAGCGAACGCGAAGTGTACCGGCGCACCACCTTGGGAAGCATTCTTGAACACATTGAAAAACAAGGGGAAACCTATTGGGAATACGTGGAACAGCACGAAGATCCTGACCTTTGGGACTACCTGGAAACCGTCTGGAAACAGATGCAGGCCACCATCGAAACCGGCCTCCACACCGACGGGGTGATTCCCGGCGGACTCCATCTGCGCGGCAAGGCACGGCAGTATTTCGTGCGTGCCTCCAGCTACAAGCCTTCGCTGCAAAGCCGCTGTCTCGTAATCTCCTACGCCTTGGCCACCGCCGAGCAGAACGCCTCCGGCGGGAAAGTGGTCACCGCGCCCACCTGCGGTTCCGCGGGCGTATTGCCTGCCGTGCTGTACCATTTGCAGAAAAACCACGGATTCAGCGACAAATCCATACTGAAAGCCTTGGCCACCGCCGGACTCTTCGCCAACATCATCAAATACAACGCCTCCATATCAGGCGCGGAGGTAGGCTGCCAGGGCGAAGTGGGCAGTGCCTGCGTCATGGCCGCTGTCGCCGCCTCGCAACTGTTCGGTGGCAGCCCACAGCAAATAGAATATGCCGCGGAGATGGCCATGGAACACAACCTCGGCCTTACCTGCGACCCGGTCTGCGGACTGGTGCAGATTCCCTGCATCGAACGGAATGCCATCGCCGCGCTCCGCGCCTTGGACATCAACCTTTACACCATGATGAGCGACGGCAAGCACATCATCAGTTTCGACAAGGTGGTGGCCACCATGAAACTGACCGGCAAGGACCTGCCTTCCCTTTACAAGGAAACCGCCATGGGAGGTCTGGCCTTAGTGGACAAAGAAAACGAACTGTAAAACCACGCGTTTTCGCGCCCGCGCAGGACGCAATGGCTCATATCGGAAACCAGACAAACACCGCCGCGTCCCAGAGCGCGTGGGAAATGACCAGGGCGGGCAGCCACGAAGGTTTCAGCCAATAAAGGAAACCCCACACCAATCCGGCGACCAAGGCCGCCATCACCAGCATGAAGTTCAGCGAGCAGACATGGATGAGCGCATACACTATAGCGGTCACCACGAAGGCCGGGAAGCGTTTTCCCCACACCTCCTCCAACGAACGCTGCACATAGCCGCGCCAAAAAAGCTCTTCAGCCGGTCCTATCAGCAGCAGCAAGAGCAGGGAAATGCCGCAGGGCCCCATCCAAGGGTCCTGTTTCAAGCCATAAATGCCGTCCACCTGCGGGCGGGCGAAATCGAACATTAAGGAAGAAAGCCGGTCCCCCACCCAGAAAACGCCCCATAGCGCCGCCGCAATCAACAGCCCCAAAAACAACTGTTTCAAGAAGTCAGGCGAAGAAAAACGGCGAAACCAGCCCGTCACGTCCCGGCGCAGCCCTTCATGGGAAGCAAAAGCGAACACAAGCAGCAGCAGTTCCACCAAAGCCATTTCCATCCAAAAACCTTTGTTTTCAAAGCCCCAGGGAAAAAAAAGCGAAAACCAAGCCCCGGCAGCCCAAGCCAGTGCCAACCAAGGCCCCTTACAAATACATTTCTCGCTGTTTTTCATTGTTTTATAAAATCACAAAATACCAGCAATGAGCAGTCCCACGGCAAGCGACAGGCTGAACACCAACTGCAGTTTGGCCGACTGCCTGTCCAGACCGAGCAAAGCCTCCCGCCCCTGTGTGTAATAGCCGGACGCCTTGCGCAAATTCCCCCAAGCCGGAAACACCGCCAAGAGGCAAAGCAAGGCCCAGCCCGGAAGCCATCCCAGGCAAACAAAAAGCGTCACAAACAGAAACGGCAGCAGTTGGTACACCAGATACAAGCGGACGGAAGCTTCCCGCCCCAAGAGCATGGCCACCGAACGCATACCGGCGGCGGCATCGCTCTCCAGGTCCACGGTGTTGTTGATATGCAGCACGGAGAGGGTGATGCAGGCGATCGGCAAGGCCAGCGCCAAGGCCTCCCACACCACGGCCCCGCGCACCGCGTAGGTCGTTCCAAGCACCGGCAGCACAGCAAACACAATGAAAATATCCACATCCCCCAAGGCGCGGTATTTCATCCAGGAATACGCCAAGGTGAACAACAGCCCCAAGCCCCCTATCAGCAGCAACGGCCAGCCACTCAGGCAGGTGAGCCACAGCCCGACCGCGCTCCCGGCCAGAAACAGCAGCACGCTGAAACGCAAATACTCTTTCGGCTCGAACTGCCGCTGCACCAAATTCGGGACCGCGTAGGCCTGTTCGTTGTCCACACCGGTCTTGAAATCAAAATAATCGCTCAGCACATTGCCTGCGGCATGGAAAAGCACAATCCCCACCAAGGCAAGCAGCGCGTTCTCCCACAGGAAAGGTTCCGTCCCCCCGCCCTGCCAGAACAAATAGGCGCAGCTAAGCGCCACCGGCATCACCGACACCGGAAAAGACCAATAACGGGTGGCCTGCACCCACTCACGGAAGGTGTGATTCATTTTCCAAAATTATGCATTTTGTCATTTACATTTTTCTCCATATCAGCGAATCAGCACCACCTTCTGCACCGGATGACTACCTATGCGGACAAAATAAACGGCACTTGCCCTCACCGGAATCCGACCGGTTTCGGACACCATGCCTCGGAACAATCTGCGGCCGGTAATGTCAGAAATCTCAACAAGTTCCGGATTTTGCAAATTCTTCACCACAACACAACCTGATTCCGCATAAGCAAAGGGCACATCCCCATCCTCCGATTCACTTACGCCAACACCTTGGAAACAAGCGGTGAAAGCGGTGTCGCACAAAAGGGTGACAAGACGAGGGTTGGTGGTTACCCCATCGTTCCACTGCACAAAGCGATGACCTTGGTAATGCTCTGCCTTTAGTTCAATTTGGAGAGGAATGGCATACGGAAAGGCATACACAGGTTCCACTCCAACGATATAACCACTGGTTGTGTCATTTACTGTTGCTGTAACCATAATGGTATCACAACAAATACGATGCCTTGTATAATTGATTCCGGCTTTCAAATAATCTTTATACGCCTTATGTGGAACAACAAAAACAAGGCTTCCACTATTGGCTATTAGTTGTTCTCCCATTTGAGGTGGAGTGGTATGCTTCATCCATATTTCCATTTGACATCCATCAAAAACATAAGCATCAATGCATGTGACAGAACTCGGGATAGTGACAGAAGTAAGACGTGTACAATTCCTAAAAGCATATGCACCTATTCTTTTTACAGAACCAGGAATTATAATTGAACCATCTTTCCCTCCCGGACAGCAAATAAGTTGCATCTTGTTTTTGCTATACAATATTCCATCCTGCGAAGAAAGCCATACATTCTCGGAAGAAACAGTGATATCCGTCAAGCTTGAACACCACATAAAAGCAGAATTTATTGTTGTAACGGAACTTGGAATAGTAACCGAAGTAAGGCTATTGCAATAAGAAAAGGCATTGGCGCCTATTGTTGTGACGGAACTCGGGATAGTGACCGAAGCAAGAGCGCTGCAATTATAAAAAGCGTAATCCCCTATTGTTGTTACCGTATTAGGAATTAACGCTTTTGTAATAGCTGAATGAGCGCTTATCAAATTCGTCTTTAAAGAATTGGAATAATATAAGCTATCCTCCAAATACCCGTTCATACACAAAGCCCCCCACGGCTGACCGGATGCAGCACCCTGATAATAAATCATTTTAACGTTATAAAAAGCGTAATTCCTTATTGTTGTGACGGAATTCGGGATAGTGACCGAAGCAAGAGTGCTGCAATTATAAAAAGCGTAATCCCCTATTGTCGTGACAGTATTAGGAATATTCACAATGCCAGAATATCCTTCAGGACAACATATTAGCTCGGTTTTATCCATATTGTACAATACTCCATCCTGTGAGGAATACTTTGTATTCCCGGAAGAGACAGTGATGACCTTCAAACTTGTACAAGCAGAAAAAGCTTGATATCCAATTGTTGTGACAGAACTTGGGATAG
>JAGAEQ010000037.1 GCA_017613015.1 Bacteroidales bacterium
AAGCAGTTGCGCAACGACGTCAACTATGCTTGGCCGACCGCTGAAATCGCCGTGATGGGTGCCGACGGTGCGGTGGAGGTGCTGTATGCCAAGGAAATCAAGGCGGAAACCGACCCCCAGAAGCAAATCGAAGCCATCACCGCCCGCAAGGACGAGTACAACAAGTTGTTCTGCAACCCCTACAATGCCGCCCGCTACGGCTACATCGACGATGTGATCGAGCCGCGCAACACGCGCTACCGTGTCATCAAGGCTTTGCAGACCCTTTCGACCAAACATCTGGAAAATCCGGCCAAAAAACACGACAACCTGCCTTTGTAGGCAAGCCGTTTCCGGAAAAAATGGACCGAAGATGCCGCGCAGCGGCATCTTTTTTTTCGCCAAAGGGTTTCCGTATTGATTTTTTAGCTACTTTTGCACGTTCAAAAGAACAACAGAGTATTAACAAAGAAAAGAGGTATAACTTATGATTATCGTCCCGGTTAAAGAAGGTGAGAATGTGGAGAAAGCGTTGAAGAAATTCAAACGTAAATTCGAAAAAACGGGTGTCGTCAAGGAATTGCGCGAACGGCAGAAATTCACCAAAAAGTCGGTGATCCGTCGCGAACAGCTTCGAAAAGCGATTTACGTGCAGCATCTGCGTGACAAGGAAGAAGATTAATTCCTGAGAGTCGTTTTTCATATTCAAAAAAGTGTTACTTTTGAATTGTCAAAAGTGACGCTTTTTTTATTATGGACAGGGCAGCGGATTTTCTGGCATATCTGAAGGTGGAGCGGCGTCTCTCGCCGCATACCGTGGAAGCCTATCGCTCCGATTTGGAGCAGTTCCGGCATTTCTTGGGAGAGACGTTCCAGGTGCCGGATTTCCCGGAGGCGGAGTACCGCCATGTCCGCCAGTGGGTGGCGCAGCTGCTTTCGGAAGGGGTCTCCCCGCGCAGCGTCCGCCGCAAGCTGTCCGCCCTGAAGACCTTTTACCGTTTTTTGGAACGCGAAAAAGCCATTCTTCACAACCCCATGGACAAAATCACCGCCCCGAAAATGTCCAGGCGGCTGCCTTCCTTTGTCACGGAATCCCAAATGGAGCAGCTGCTGCAAGCGGGGGAGGAGGACTGCACCTCGTTCGAGGAAATCCGGGACGCCATGATTATGGAGAGTTTTTACGCGTTAGGCCTGCGTTTGAGCGAGCTGATCGGCTTGCGCTGCCGCGATGTGGATACCGGCCGTTTGCAGGTCCGGGTGCTGGGCAAAGGGGGAAAGGTGCGTCTGCTGCCTTTCGCCCCGGCTTTCGGGGAGCGTTTGCAGGCGTACATGGCGGCGCGTGAGGCCGCTTTCGACAGTGCGCGTCCGGACGCTTTCCTTTTTGTGACGGACAAAGGTTCGCCTTTGTACCCGATGTTGGTGTACCGCCTGGTCCGCCGTTGGCTGGAACCGGCGGCGGTCGCCCGGAAAAGCCCGCATGTGCTGCGCCACACCTTCGCCACCCATTTGTTGGACGAGGGGGCCGATTTGAACGCCATCAAGGAGCTGCTGGGCCACGCCAATCTTTCTGCCACACAGGTGTACACCCACACTTCCGTGGCCAAGCTGAAGGAGGTGTACCATCAGGCGCATCCCCGGGAATAGTTGTAACGCAAAAGAGCAAGACAATGAATATATTGGAAACAAGACACATCTCCAAACACTTTGCGGACACCACCGCATTGGACGATGTCAGCGTGGCGGTGGGGGAAGGCCGCATCCTCGGTCTCTTGGGACCGAACGGCGCGGGGAAGACCACCCTCATCCGCATCATCAATCAGATTACGGCCCCGGACGCGGGGGAGGTGCTTTTCGGCGGGGAGCGTCTTTCCCCCAAGCACATCGCCAGTATCGGCTATTTGCCGGAGGAGCGCGGACTGTACCGCAAAATGAAAGTCGGGGAGCAGGTGGTCTACCTTGCCCGGTTGAAAGGGGTTTCCCGGGCGGAGGCCGTGCGCCGTTCCAAGTACTGGTTCGAGAAATTTGAGATTTCCTCCTGGTGGAACCGGACGGTGGAGGAGCTGTCAAAGGGCATGCAGCAGAAAGTGCAGTTTATCGCCACGGTGATTCACGAGCCGCCTTTCTTCATTTTTGACGAGCCTTTCAGCGGCTTCGACCCTATCAATGCCAACCTGCTGAAAACGGAGATTTTGCGTTTGAGGGAAAAAGGGGCGAGCATTATTTTCTCCACCCACAACATGGCTTCGGTGGAGGAGGTTTGCGACGACATTGTGCTGATCAACCGTTCCCGCAAATTGATGGAAGGCCCTATCGGAGAGGTGAAACGGCGTTTCCGACGGCATGTGTACGAAGTGGAATACACGGCGGAGGAGCGCGTGGACTGGGCGCAGTGGCGGCCTGACTTGTGCGAGCCGGAGCAGGAGGAGGCGGAGGGCGAGACCCGGCGCGTGGCCTTGCGGCTGCATCCGGAAGTTTCTTCCAACGAGCTGATTGCCGCTTTGCTGGAGAAAGTCCAGCTGCTTGCCTTCCGGGAGATTCTTCCTTCCATGAACGATATTTTCATTTCTCAGGTGCAACGTATGCAGAAAGGAGGCGACAATGCGTAAAATAGCAGTGGTGATCGCACGGGAGTACCGTCAGGCCGTGCGCAAGAAATCCTTCCTCATCCTGACCATATTGGGTCCTTTGTTAGTGGCGGCCTTGGTGGTGACACCGGCTTTTCTGAGCATGAAGACAGACCGTTCCGTGCGCATCGCCGTGGTGGACGAGACCAACCTTTTCTCCCGGCTGAACAGCGGCAACGACAAGGACATACATTTTATTTATGCGGACGAAAGCCTTCCGGACCTCAAACAGCAGCTGCTTGACGGCAAATACGACGCCTTGCTGTACGTGCCGTACAACAGCACCATGACGGGAGGTATGGTGTACACCGCCAAGCCCTTGGAGTCCGGGGTGATGTCCAACATTCTGGCTTCCATGAAGGAAAACCTCAGCGCGGAAATTTTAGTGGACGAGTTCGGGATAGATCCGGATTCGCTGCAAACCTATATCGCGCGTCAGACCGACGGCATTTTGCTAGGGCAGATGTTTGTGAACGAAGATCTTAGCGAGACCAGGCAGGCTTCCTACACCAAGGACGTGCAGCAGGCCATAGGCCTGATTGTGGGGCTGGTGATTTATTTCTTCATTTTCATGTATTGCTCCATGGTGTTGCGCAGTGTGCTGGAAGAGAAGACCAACCGAGTGGTGGAGCTGATTGTGTCCTCGGTGCGCCCCTTGCAGCTGATGGTCGGCAAGATTATCGGCATCGCCTTGATAGGCATGACCCAGTTGGCTATTTGGATAGTGCTGGTTACAAGTATTTTGGGTGGTTTCAAGCTAGCCTTCCCGGAGGTGTTTTCCGTTTCGGACACCCGGGTCGAGGTGAGGCAGCAGGCACCGGCCAATTACGACCAGTTCCTGCTCAACTTGCAGCAGACGCAGGAGGAAAGTCCGGAGAATGAGTTTGTCAAATCCTTGCAAACCATAGACTTTACCCAACTCATCCTCTTGTTTGCGTTTTTCTTCGTGACCGGCTACTTCCTGTACGCCTCTTTGTATGCGGCGGTGGGTGCAGCTGTCGATAACGATGCTGACACCCAACAGTTTCTGCTTCCTTTGACGGTTCCGCTGCTGTTGGTCATCGTGCTTTCCACCTTCATCACCGCCCATCCCGACAGTCCCTTGGCTTTCTGGTTGTCCGTCATTCCCTTCACTTCGCCCATCGCCATGCTGATCCGCATTCCCTTCGGTGTCGCGGCGGTGCAGCCTTGGGAGATACTGCTGTCCTGCGTGCTGATGCTGCTGGGTTGCTTCGCTTCGGTTTGGGTGGCTGCCAAGATTTACCGCACGGGCATTTTGATGTATGGGAAAAAGATATCTTACAAGGAGTTGTGGAAATGGGTGCGCTACAGGGAACGCTGATTCCCGCCAGCATGCAAAAGTTGTGGCAAATCCGCGTTAATCGTGAAAAGTTGTAATTTGTGCCTAAAAAAATGTGTGGCGGCATACTATTCCGACGCTTTTGGCGTTATAGAACCGGAAGAAACCTTTCTTTTGGTTCTGTTTTTATTTGACAATCAATATTATGTATCATTAAACAACTAGTAAAATGACAGAAAAACTTACGTTGCGCGACAATGCTGCCATGCGGTGGATTGCGTTGCTGCTGTTGGCCCTTGCCATGTTTTGCAGCTACATTTTCATGGACATCCTTTCGCCCATCAAGGACTTTATGCAGACTGAACGCGGTTGGGACAGTGCCGCTTTCGGCCGTATGCAGGGGGCCGAGGTATTCCTCAATGTCTATGTTTTCTTCCTCATCTTCGCAGGTATCATCCTGGACAAGATGGGTGTCCGCTTTACGGCGGTGCTCTCCGGCGCAGTCATGCTGCTTGGTGGTTGCATCAAGTATTATGCCGTCAGCGATGCCTTTATTGGCACAAACATTGAGAACTGGTTTGCCACCCATTTGAATTGGAACGGCGAACTGCCCGTCATCGGGGCCATTCTTCCCTTTGCTTCGGGGATGCCCGCTTCTGCCAAACTCGCTGCCATCGGCTTCATGTTTTTCGGCTGCGGCTGTGAAATGGCCGGCATCACCGTTTCCCGTGGTATCGTGAAATGGTTCAAAGGCCGCGAGACCGCTTTGGCCATGGGCTCTGAAATGGCGTTGGCCCGTCTCGGTGTGGCCACCTGTATGATATTCTCCCCCTACTTCGCTACCAAGACGGTTGGTGAAATCCATGTGGACAATTCCGTCAAGTTTGGTGTGGTCCTCCTCTGCATCGCACTCATCATGTTCATTACCTATTTCTTCATGGACAGAAAGTTGGACGGCCAGACCGGTGAGGCTGAGGAAAAGGACGATCCTTTCAAAATCAGCGACCTTGGCAAGATTTTCTCCAGCCTGGGATTCTGGTTAGTCGCCCTCCTCTGCGTGCTTTACTACAGCGCCATCTTCCCCTTCCAGAAATATGCGGTGAACATGCTCCAGTGCAATCTCACCCTCAATCCTGCCGATACTTCCACCTATTGGGGCGGCAGTGTGGAGACATTCAAAATTCCTGTCACCATTGTGCAGTACATCATCATGCTGATTGTGGCTGTTTGTTCGTTTGCCAGTAACTTTTCCAAAAAGATTGGGCTTAAAACCGGTCTCATGGCTGTTGCGGTTGTCGCTTTGGTGGTTTATTGCTACATGGGATACATGCGTGGCACCGCTGAAACCATTTTCGCGGTGTTTCCGTTGTTAGCCGTGGCCATTACCCCGATTCTGGGTAACTATGTGGACAAGAAGGGTAAAGCTGCTTCCATGCTCATGCTTGGATCCATCCTTCTGGTTATCTGTCATCTTACTTTTGCCTTCATTCTGCCTGCTTTCAAGGGTAATGCTGTTGGCGGTACGGTGGTGGCTTACGTGACGATTCTGGTGCTGGGCGCATCCTTCTCCTTGGTGCCTGCCGCCTTGTGGCCTTCCGTGCCCAAATTGGTAGATGAGAAAATCATCGGTTCGGCATACGCGGCCATTTTCTGGATTCAGAACATCGGTCTTGGCCTTTTTCCAGCCCTTATCGGTATTGTTCTCTCCAAAACCAATGCGGAAGGTACGGCTGCCCATGAGCTTGACTACACTTGGGCTTTGATTATGCTGGCGGCTTTGGGCATCGCAGCCCTGCTTATCTCCGTTTATCTGAAGGCGGTTGATAAGAAAAAAGGTTATGGTCTGGAAGAGCCGAACATCAAGTAAGCAAAGTCAGCAAACAAAAAAGAGAGCCGCAAGGCTCTCTTCTTTATAACAGGAAAGGAGGTTCGAAGAACCTCCTTTCCTGTTTGGTAATCGCGTCGGTTTATTCCGCAGCGGCAGCGGGGGCTTCTTCGCCTTCGGTGCTGGCGGTCTCGCTTTCCGTGACGTTACGGGAAGACAGGACGGACACAATGATGGTGGAAGGAACATCCACCACTTCCACATTCTCCAGCTGGATCTGACCGGCCCGGATGGAATCCAGAATGTCTAAGTTGCTGATGTCCACGGTGATGAATTCCGGAATATTCTCCAAAGCGCCGCGCACTTTCACTTTGCGGGCTTTCTTGGCCAACTTTCCGCCGCGCAGCACGCCAGGGGCGGTGCCGGTGATTTTCACCGGAATGGCGATGGTCACAGGCCGGTTCGCAACGGCTTCCAGAAAATCGACGTGCAGCAGTCTGCCGCTCACCGGATGGAACTGGAGCTCTTGAATCGTGGCTTTGTATGTTTTGTTGTCAACGGTCAATTCGACGTACTGGACTTCCGGAGTGTAGATCAAGGCGTTCATGTCCTTTTCCTGGATCAGGAGCGGAAGCTGTTTTTCCCCACCGTACAGCACGGCAGGAATCAGACCCTGCTTACGCACGGCTTTGGCATCTTTTTTCCCTACGTTCTCCCTGAGAGAACCGCTAATAGATACTGCTTTCATTTGATTTACAATTAAATTAATATTAAAAATATAAAAATAAAGAAGACGGCAAAAGTACGTAAAAAAACAATATGTCCCGACAAAAGCCGGAGGAATTGTTGTTTTTTTCAGCCGCAAGGGATTTGGTAACGGAATAAGCGCTATTTTTGCAACCGTATATTTTAAATTGTATCAGCAATGAAAAAAGTGTCTTTGTGTTGTTTGGCGGCAGCTTTCGTGATACTGTTCGCCGCCTGTTCGAAAAACACGCCGAAAGGGGTGGTTAAAACCTATTATTCCGAAGTGCAGAACCAGCAGTATGACAAGGCTGTCCTTTGTTTCGCCAACTTGAACGGAGACGGTGATGAAGAGGTCTCCATGCAGGATTTTGCCGGAAAATTAGAGTCAAGCATGAAAAGCGTGGACGGTTTGAAGTCCTATGAGGTGCTGGGCGACTCCATTTGCAACGACTCCTTGGCCTATGTGCAGGTCAAGTGCGTGTTCGGCAACGGAGAAGAGGAAGACAGCAAGGTCAAAGTGGTGAAGCAGGACAACGAGTGGAAAATCGACCCCCTGTCCAAGTAAGTCCCCTTTGGCTGCTGCTCGCAGCGCTTCTGATTCCGATGGCTTGTTCCCGACCGCATGAGGCGGAAAGGAACGAGCCATTGTGCGCTTATATGGACACGACGATCTTGCAGTCGGGCGATTTGGTGTTCCGAATGGGCCGGGGATTGGAGAGTCGGGCCGTGGTTTCCGCCGACCGGGACGCCATGTTTTCCCATGTGGGACTGCTGGTCCGGGAGGACGGGGCGTGGAAGGTGCTGCATGCCGTGCCCGGGGAGGAGGCGGAGACCGGAGGGGTGGAGCGTATCAAGAAAGACCCGTTGTCGCTTTACCTTGCCCCGGACCGGGCGGTGGCCGCCTGCGTACTGCGCTACGACACTGCTCCGGAGGCTTTGGAGGAGGTGGTGCGTCAGGCTTTCCGCCTGTACCGCAAGGAGCTTCCCTTTGACAATAAATACGACATAACCGACAGTAGCCAAATGTATTGTACGGAATACGTCACCTATGTGTTCCGTTTTGTCGGGGTGGAGCTTCCGGAGGGGAGGAGCCACCGTTTCCCCATGGTCAGGAACGCCTTGGTGTATCCGATAGACCTCTCCCAAAACCCTCATTTGAAGGAAATTTGCGTGGTGAAGAAAAAAACCGCCAAAAAATAAAAGGAAAAAGTGCTTAATGTTCTTTTTTCAGGTAAATTTGCACTTCTTGAACCAATTAATTATATATAAACATAATCTAAACATAAACAGATGAATAGCACGAAGTATGTTTACACTTTCGGCGGAAAAGTGGCCGAAGGCAAAGCCGACATGAAGAATCTGCTGGGTGGTAAAGGCGCCAATTTGGCGGAAATGTGCCTGCTGGGGCTCCCTGTCCCTGCCGGACTGACCATTTCCACGGAATGCTGCACGGCTTATTATGCCAACAATTGCCAGCTTCCCGCTTCCCTGATGGAAGAGGTGTGGAAAGGTATGAAGAATATGGAAAGCCTGATGGGCCTGAAATATGACGATGCCGACAATCCGCTGCTCGTCTCCTGCCGCTCGGGTGCGCGTACTTCGATGCCGGGCATGATGGACACGGTGCTGAACATCGGTTTGAGCTCCAAGACCATCCCCGGTCTGATAAAGAAAACGGGCAATCCGCGTTTCGTGTACGATTCCTACCGCCGGTTAATCATGATGTACGCCGACGTGGTGATGGAGAAGGCCGAAGGCATTGAACCCGCTGACGGCAAGGGCATCCGCAAACAGTTGGATGACATGCTGGACGCTTACAAAGCCAAAAAAGGCTACAAATCCGATACCGAACTGAAAGCGGAAGAGCTTCTGGAGCTTGCCGAGGCTTTCAAGGTGCGCATCAAAGAGGTGTTGGGCACCGATTTCCCGGATGACGCCAAAGCGCAGTTAGAAGGCGGCATCAAGGCCGTGTTCAAATCCTGGAACGGCAAGAAGGCCATTTCCTACCGCCGCATCGAAGGTATTCCCGATGATTGGGGAACCGCTGTGAACGTGCAGTCCATGGTGT
>JAGAEQ010000038.1 GCA_017613015.1 Bacteroidales bacterium
CACTCTCTTTTTGAATATGCTGCTGGAAAGCTTTTCTCTCTTTTCCCTTGTCGTGAAGCAATCCCATAACTCGTCCCCATTCTGCCATACCAAACTCTTCGGCAAATTGGGAAGCGAGTCGGGCAACGCCCTCTTGATGTTCGTCGTTTGGCTGAATCGCCATGTCAGTCTGCCTTACATGTGATAGGACAATTGTATTCATATGCTTTAAATCATTAGAGTTCAGTTTTTTTTGTCATAGTTCGAAGTATTCTTATTTCACTCACTCCACTTCCTTCTGCCCTTCCGGAAGGAAATTCTTACGGGTGGAAACGCTTCTTCCCAGTTCCTTTTCCGTTTCACGTCTTGCCACGCCCGCCACTTTCCCGCCGCGCCGGGCCACTTTCTTGCTTTCACCGAACGTTTCAGGTTTTTCCTTTTCCGAAATTTCTGTTGTTACACGCTCGCCCAACATGGTGAAAATGAGTTCCAAATCATCCATGTGGTCGCGCAGGTTCTGGCCTTTCTTTGTCAAGCCCTTGAATTCCTTGTATTCCGATGGGGTCATGCCGAAAGTGGCCTTGGAGATTTCAGCCGTCAGAATGGCATAGTCCTTTTCCTCGGTAATTCCCCGCTTTTTCCATTCATCGGTCAGGTTCTGGCGGATGGCGATGCCTCGCAGACGCTTGTCTATCCAGTCCTTGGGGTAGCCTTTCTTTTCATACAGCTCCTTCATGCGCTCCTGCGCCAGCTCCGGATTCTCAATCTCCTCCAAACGTTCATACCCCACCTGCGCTAACCACTGCTTGAACGGCTCAGCCTTTGGGGAGGGAATCGACTGGATTATACGGAAAAGTCCTTTGACGTTGGCACAGTCTGTGGCATATCTTTTACCATCGGAACTGGACAATTTGAGTTGTACCCAAAATGGGTACGACTCAAATTCTTTCAAGTCGCGATCTTTCATTTTTCGCCAATACTGCCTTGGATTTGGCGAGTCGGTCAACGCCTCAACCACATCCACTACCGAGAAGTACCATTGTTCCTCCTCCTCGTTCCAAGTGGAACGGATTTTCTTGTCCTGGAATAATTTGATGTTGCTCATAGGGTTATTGTTTAAGTTAATAATCATTCTACCAATAAATTACATTATGGCAGAAAATTTTATTTCGTATTATAAAATTACGAAAAAACTGCATACGATTTCCATTCGAAGCCATTTTTTTTTCACGCTTCCCTCCTTTTGATCTTCACCGTCACTTCCACCTGCTGCTCGGGGTGTTCCTGCGGGCTGAGGCGGATGATGCGGGTTTCGTAGATGTCGCCGTAGCCCATCTCCAGGTACTTGGAAATCTCGCGGTTCTCATCCCTCGGGATGAAACCCAACTTGTACTCCCCGAAATAGATGGCGACGGCATACGCATCGAAACGGTTGTCAGGCTCGCGGCGGAGTTCCAGCAACGTACCGATTTTCAGCTTTTCGAAGGCTTCCGCCCCGTCCCAATAGCCGAATCCGGCGATGTGGAAGTTGGCCAGGTGCCGTTTGTTCTCCACTTTTACTTTGTTTGTCAACTCTTTAGAAACAACTTTCTTTTCCATAATGCAAATATTTTAAATTCCGCTGCAAAATTACACGCGATTTCCTGACAGAAATTGACAAAAAACAGTTTTAAAAAAAAAATTGAAGAATCGCAAAACGTTCAGAAAGGATAAAGAAAAAAATGGATTAAAAAATAACATCAGGGCAATAATAAAGCATTTTGAACGTTTGTCATTGCATGAGTAAATACGAAATACCTTTCCTGACAGCCTGTATTCAGGCATTCGGCCAACGTTTTTCTTTGACGCGGCAGGCTGCGTTCCGCTATCTGCACGAACATAAGGGGCTGGAATTTCTAATTGAATTCTACGATGTTGAGCATCTTCAATCAATGGATGAGACCATTGATGACCTGCTCATTGTCTGCCAACAAAATGGAGGGGCGCTTGTATGAAACTATATCACGGAACCAATACGGATATCAAGACGATAGACCTTGCCAGAGGCATGCGGCACAAAGATTTTGGCAAAGGTTTCTATCTGACACCTGAAAAAAACACAGCCATACGTATGGCGCGAAAAAGAACAAAACTATTCGGAGGCACAGCAACACTAGTCACCTATGAAATGGATGACTCTGCACTTCATTCAGGACTAAAGGTGAAGGTCTTCCCCGAGAAAGCGTGCGTGGAATGGCTGCTGTTTGTAGATGCCAACCGTGACAGGAAAACCATTGAACCTGTTCATGATTATGATATTGTTATCGGCCCGATAGCCAACGATGGGGTTGTCCTTCAGCTGACAAATTACCGTGAAGGTATCTATTCACCAGAGGAGGCTTCCCGGTTGCTGCAAGACAAATATCTTGACCAGCAATACTATTTTGGAACAGAAAGAGCATTACAATTCCTCGTCAAAACAAATGTTGAATTTGTATGAACCAGCCCACACACCATCAGATAGCGACTTACCTGACCAACTATGTACTAAGCGAGTTGGTTAAATATGTAATGGAGGATACCGGATGCTCCATCGAAGATGCCATGAAACGCGTGTATGATTCTCCGCTAATGACAGCCTTGCAGGACGAAGATGGCGAGCTGTATGTACAAAGCCCGGCGTATTTGTATGAGCTAATGAATAATCTGAAAGGGCTGTCAGTCTAATAAATGTTTTTTCTTTTAGAAAAAGCTGAATCGGTCTCCTTTTTTTGCTTTTTCCCATTCATACACACTCCAATTAAAAGGTTCAGTGTCAAAATGGCGGATGCAATAGAGATGGTAGTCCATTGTCACACTTGAAACAGCAGGGTTCCACATCAGCACGAACGTTTGCTGTTTTGAATTATAACCATATCCGGGAAATGCCGGACCCAAAGCATTTTTCTTTTCCATAACACATATATTTTAAATTCCGTTGCAAAAAAACACGCAATTTTCTGACAGAAATTGACAAAAAACAGTTTTTTTTTATAAAAATTATGCCTACCTTTGCAGAAATTTTGAAACCGGACATCATGGATAAAACCGACTGCATGGAAAAGACGCCGAAGCTGGACAAGTTGTTTGAAATCATGCGCTTGCTGGCCGATACAGGGGGAAGCGTCGCCCAGATTGCGGCGAAGGCGCACGTTTCGGAGCGCACCGCCTACCGTTATGTGAATGTGTTGAAAAACAGCGGTTTTTGCATAAGAAAGGAAGGGGGAGTGTTTCGCTTGAACAGTGTCCCCGAGGCATTTGCCTGTGTGGCGGACATGGTGGGCGTCAC
This sequence comes from Bacteroidales bacterium, assembly GCA_017613015.1. Lineage (GTDB taxonomy): Bacteria > Bacteroidota > Bacteroidia > Bacteroidales > WCHB1-69 > UBA1195. Next base: position 3,287 of record JAGAEQ010000038.1, read on the forward strand.
CCCGAAGGAGTGGCGGCTGCTGGCGGCGGCCTTGGAGCTGGTGGACGACCATTTGAAACCGGGCTTGCTGCAGAAAATCCAGGGGCGCATGCACAAGCAGGCCGCCGGGCAACCGCTCATACGGCAGCGGGAAAGCCGGCATATCCAGGAGCTTTCCAGAGCCATGGATGGAAAAAAGCAGGTGATCCTGCACCAATACAGCTCCTCCAACAGCGAAACGGTTTCCGACCGCCGCGTGGAGCCCATCGCCTTTCGCAAGGGCAACCGCAGTGTGGTTTGTTACGAAATCAGCAGCCGGAGAGTCAAGACTTTCAAGATTCCCCGCATCGGGAAGGTGGAAGTCTGCCCGGAGGACTGGCGGCACGAGAAGGCGCACCGGACACCGGTGGCAGACATGTTCGGCATGAGTTCCGACACCCTGATTCCCATTCGCTTGCGGCTAACCATGCGGGCGGCCAACCTGCTGAAGGAGGAGTTTTCCGAATCCCAGAAGATGCTGCGTCCGGACGGGAAGGAGCATTTTCTGTTTGAAACGGAAGTGCGGGACGTGAAGGGCGTCGGCCGCTTTGTCATGGGCCTGCCCAACGAGGTGGAGATTGTGGAGGCGCCGGAATTGGAATCCTACCTGAAAACACAAGCCAAACAATTGATATTAAAATATTTTTAGAAACGCGATTCATCGCGTCCATAGGGTTGTCACCCCGTCTTTCCCGGAATTCACACTCCGATGATGCGGGTGCTGCTGCCGCCGTTTCTTTCTTTGCGCACCTGAATCTGCCGCTCGATTTTGCGGAGCTCGTCCACATGCGAAATGATGCCGACCAGACGGTTGCCTTCGGTCAGGGAGGTGAGGGCCTGTAGGGCCTGCCGCAGGGATTCCTCGTCCAGGGAGCCGAAGCCTTCGTCCACAAACAGGGTGTCGATGCGTATGCCTCCGGCTTGGGCCTGTATTTCGTCCGACAGGCCGAGGGCGAGCGAAAGGGCGGCCTTGAAGGTTTCGCCGCCGGAAAGGGTGCGCACGTCGCGCCGACTGTCGTTGTAGTGGTCAATGACATCCAAGTCGAGTCCCGTTTGCCCGTTGCGTCCGTTTTCCTGCTTGCGGCGGAGTTCGTACTGCCCGCCGGACATAATCATCAGGCGGGTGTTTGCCCTTTCCACCACCCGGTCGAAATAGGTCATTTGCACGTAGGTCTCCAAGGCGATTTTGGACTGTCCGCCCAAGGTGCCGTTGGCGGTTTGGGAAAGCGCTTTTTTCCAGCTGAGCTCTTTGCGCACCTGCTCTGCGTTGCCGGATTGCGCGCGGATGTTCGCTAGGGCCTGCCGGTTGTTTTGCAGGCGGGCGTACACCGCTTTCTCCGCCTGCTGGTTTTCCGTCAGCTGCTGTTGGGCTGTGGCCTTGTTTTGCCGCTCTTTTTCCGGAGAAATGCCGCATCCGGCTTGGATTTTCTCCTGCAGGGGCTTGATTTCGCCTTCGATGCGGCTGACAAGGCTTTGGGTTTCGTGGTAGTTTTTGTCGGCGGTTTGCAGGCCGTTTTCCAGTTGCTGTTTCTGTTGCAGCAGTTGGCCATAGGCCGTCTGGGCGGTCTGCTGGTCCGGATAGGGCAGGGCTTTCGACAGGTTTTCCAAAAGGTTTTGCTTGGAGGCGAGGGCGGTTTGCGTTTCCACGAGTTTGTCCTGAAGCTGCCGCAAGGCCTCTTCGATGGTTTTCTGTTGGGTTTCGTTGGCCGGGATGCTGCTGTCCAAGGCTTCTTTGCGTTTCTTGGCCTGTCGCTGCGCGGCGAGATGGCTCTGATTCAGGGCCTGTAGCTTCCGTAGACGCTGCCTTTCCGCGTTCACGCGATCTAAGGCCGAGGCTTTGTCGTAAGCGCCGATTTCCAAGGCCTTGTAGCCGTTTTTTACCTGCTGGCTGAGCTGTTTCCCGTTTTCCGTCAGGAGAAGCAGCTGCTGGTTGCAGTCGTTCAGCTGCCGCTGTTTTTCATTGCGGTGTTTTTCCCATTGCTGCAATTCCGCTTCCGACGGGGCTTCCTCCGTTTTGGGGGCCGGGGAGGGGTGGTGCGTGGAGCCGCAGACCGGACAGGGGCGGTCCTCCTCTAACTGTCCGGCGAGTATGCCCGCCTGTTCGTGGAGAAACAGGGTGAATTTCTGGCGGTATTGCGTTTCCGCCCGGTCGTAGTCGTCTAGGGCCTGTAGCTGCCGCTGCTTCGTGTTTTGCCACTCTTTGGCGGCGTTTTGCAGCTGTATGAGCTGCTGAATCAGTTCGTCCGTCTGGCGCAGCTGTTCCTCCAACTGCCGACTCTCGTTCTCTAAGCGCAGCATGTCCGTGCCCGCATCCTGCAATTGGCTCAGCTCCAGTTTTTCCGCTTGGATGAGCTGGTCGAGGCGATGGTGTTCGCTTTGCTGCCGTTTATGGCGCTGTTGCAGGCCTTCCACGTCTTGCCCCAATTTTTTCGTCTCGTTTTGCAGGTTTTGGATTTCCGCGTATTTGGGCGCGTCGTTCTGCAGCGTGGCAAGCTGTCCTATCACCTTGGAAATCAGTGGTTGCTTGGCTTCGGCTTCGCTTTTGGCCTTGGCCCGCTCCTGTAGCGCCGATTGGGCTTGCCGCAGTGCCTCCCGTTTTTGCTCCAAAAGCCTTTGTATTTCTGTATATTCCTGATATTCTGTGAGTTGTTTGTCGGCGGCTCGCAGGGCCTTCTCCATAGGCTCCCTTTGCTGTTTCAGCTTGTTTTCCGTTTCTTCGTCCTTGCTTATCAGTGTTTCGGCGAGTTCAAGCACGTCGGGCAGCGGTGTTTTGTCCATTCCATCTCCCTGCATGGCCGTCAGGCGTGCGTATAACTCGAGGTCTTCGGGGTCGCACAGCAGCCCGTCCGCGTACTGGCGTATGCTTTGTTGCAGCTTTTGGCAGTGGGCGTCCAGCGCTTTGACGTCTTCGGCAAGGCTTTTCTGCAATTGCTCGTAAGGGGCGGTCCTGAAAATCTCCCTGAAAATGCGGATGCGGTCGAAAGTATTGGCGAACAGCAGTTTGTGAAAACTTCCCTGGGCAATCATGGCGATTTGGGCAAACTGTTCCTGCCGTATCCCCAAAATGTCGGTGATGCGCTCGTTCACTGTTTTCACGCCGGAAACGGGGCTTTCGTGCTCGCTGTACAGCGTGGCTTCGGCGTTCTCCTGGGTCATGCCGCCACCGCGTTTGGCCGGGCGAAGGTAGGTCGGGTTGCGCTGTACCGTGTATGTTTTTCCTTTGTAGGCGAAACGCAGTCGGACAAAAGTGGGGGTCGCCGGGTCCGCGTACAGGGAGCGAAACATGTCCGCTTTGCGGTTGTCGCCGCTGGCTTCGCCGAAAAGCGCGAAGGAAATGGCGTCGAAAAGGGTGGTTTTTCCGGCCCCGGTGTCGCCGGTGATCAGGTAGAGCCCCTGGCTTCCGAGTTGTTCAAACGGAATGCTTTCCAGACCGGCGTAGGGGCCAAAGGCGGATATTTCCAATAAAAGGGGACGCATGGCGGGTTACTCGTTTTTCCAGATGGTTTGTATTTTGGTTTTCAGGTAGGCCGACTGTTCCGGACTCAGGGGCATGCCGTTCTGGATTTCATACCATTCGGCGAAAAGGGCCTCCGGGCTTTTCTCCTTCATGTCCTGCATTTGCTGAAAAAGGCGCAGGCTGTTGCGGGTGCGGGTGTTGTCGTAGCGCAGTTCCATCAGCTGGTGGTAGACGGTTTGCAGGCGGCGCATGGCATCCGGCACGTCATTTTCATCGGTGAGCGTGATGCGCACATAGTCTTCGGCGTAGCTGGTCCCTTCGTAGAAACGCCGGGAGGTGAGCTCCTCGTAGCTGCCGCGCAGGTCCTGCCATTCGTGCAGGGGGTGCAGGGGAATTTCCGTCAGGCTGATGCCGCCTTCGGCGGAGATTTCCACCATGGACAGGGATTTTTTGTCCTTGGCTTCCGAAAAGGAGTATTTCAAAGGGCTTCCGGCGTAGCGCACTTCCGGACGGCCGCAGGACTGGGGGCGGTGCAGATGCCCCAGGGCCACATAGCGGAAGGCGTCGAAAAGGGAGGCGTCGATGTTGTCTATGCCGCCGACGAACACTTCTTCCGACTCGCAGCGTTCGGCGTGGGTGATGAACTGGTGGGTGACGAGGATGGGGTTGGGGCAGTTGCCGCTTTCCGTATGCGCCAGCACGGTGCGCATGGCATCGTTGTAGGAATCAATTTCCGCTTCGGGAAAATGGTGGCGGACCAAAGAGGGCTTGATAAAGGGCAGCAGAAAGAAACTTGCGCTTACCCCATTGCGTTCCAGAACAATAGGAGTGGCTTTCCCGTCGAAAACCGGGGAAAGATGCACGCCGCTGCGGGCCATGATGCGCCCTCCGTAGGCGATGCGCTCCGCCGAGTCGTGGTTGCCGCTGATGCAGAAGATTTCGGCTTGGGTGTCGGCGAGGGCGGCCAAAAAGTCGTCAAACAGCTGCACCGCTTCGGCGGAAGGCGTCGGTTTGTCGTAAATGTCGCCCGCCAGAATGACGGCGTCGGCCTGTTCCCGGAGCACGGCCTCCCGTATCTGTTGCAGTATGTGCCGCTGCTCCTCCAGCATGGAGACGGCATTGACTTTTTTTCCAAGATGCAAGTCGCTGGTATGTATGATTTTCATGGAATGCGTTTTAATCTGCAAATATCCATAAAATCCGAATGGAATCGGAATCCCTGCGCCAAATTATTTTCATATCCGGACAATAAACGGGCGTTTGGGGCGTTTTCCGTTGTGATGTGTTTTTGCATGAGAAAGATTGGCCGTTTCCTGCTGCTGCTCACCGTCGCCTTTGGGTGCGGCGTGCCGCTGTTCGCGCAATCGCCCGGCTGGGTGGGCGGGAAGGTGACGGACACCTTGGGCCGTCCGCTGGATTTGGTGAATGTGGTCTGGAAAGCGCGTCCGCAAGTCGGGGCGACCACGGACGAGAATGGCAGCTACCAGTTGTCGCTTCCCGCCAGGGAGGCGGTGCTGGTTTTCTCCTGTCTGGGCTATGAGCCGAAGGAAGTCACGGTGCAGGTTGTTTCGGGGCGCAAGCAGGTGGTGGATGTGTGTCTGACACCGAAGGCGCGGCAGCTTCCCCGTATGGTGGTCTCCGATGAGAAATACGTTTTCAATTCCGGTGTGGAGCACATGGACTCCAAAATGATCACCCACATCCCGGCCATGAGCGCGGGGGTGGAGGGCCTGATCAAGTCTTCCGGTCTGGGGGTGCACGCCAACAACGAGTTGAGCTCCCAATACAATGTGCGTGGCGGAAGCTACGACGAGAACTTGGTGTATGTCAATGGGATGGAGGTTTTCCGGCCGTTCCTGATACGTTCGGGGCAGCAGGAGGGCCTGAGTTTTATCCATCCCGACATGGTTTCTTCCGTGCGGTTTTCCTCCGGCGGCTTTGACGCGATGTACGGGGACAAGATGGCTTCCGTGCTGGATGTGAGCTACAAGGAACCGAGCCGGAACGCAGGCAGCTTTTCCGCCAGCCTCTTGGGTGCGTCCGCGCATTGGGGCGGCACGACTTCGGACCAGAAGTTTTCCTGCCTGGCCGGCGCCCGCTACCAGTCGAACGCCTATATGCTCAAGCAGATGCAGACCAAGGGGAACTACCGCCCGAACTTCACCGATGCGCAGGCCTTGCTGCGCTACCGCCCGAACGAGCGTTGGAAGTTCTCCCTTTTCGGGAATTACGCCCGCAACGTCTACCGCCTGACGCCGGAAACGGGGGAGGCCACCATCGGCAACATCCTGACCACCATACAGCGGCTGACCATCTATTACGACGGGCAGGAGGAGGATGCCTACCAGACCCTTTTCGGCTCCTTCGCCGCCGCCTGGCAGTGCAGCCGTTTCTCCGAAATCACTTTCTCCCTTACTGCTTTTCATTCGCTTGAAAAAGAGACTTTTGACATTAACGCGGAATATTGGCTCAGTGACATTAACATGGATTTCGGTTCGGACCAGTTGGGAGAGACCCTTTCCTCGCGCTCGGTGGGCGGGGAGCTGCACCATGGCCGTAACTTCCTGAATGCCGATATTTTCAATGGCGAGGCCAAGGGAACGCACCGTTTAGGCACGCATGTGCTGCGCTGGGGCCTTTCCTGCCGCCGGGAGTTCACCGATGACCGTCTGCAAGAGTGGTACATGTACGATTCTTCGTTTTACTCCCTTCCGCATCCCTACACCGCTCCGGGGGACAGTGTGCCCTTTTCCGACTCCTCCCGTCTGCTGCTCGCCTCCTCTTACCTGAATGTCAGCCATACCTTAGCCAACAACCGCCTGACGGCCTACGTGCAGGACAGCTGGGAATTCGGCTTGGAGCGTTTCCGCTACACCCTGACCTACGGCTTGCGGGCCTCCTATGCCACCTTTAATCAGGAACGTTTGCTGACCCCGCGCTTGCGTTTTGCCATGCGTCCCATGGAAAGGCGCGACCTTTCGCTGTATTTCGCCACGGGTTGGTATTACCAGCCGCCCTTGTACAAGGAGATGCGCACGCCCGGAGGGCTGCTCAACGGGGACATACGCAGCCAGAAATCCTATCAGCTCATTGTGGGCGCGGACTACCTTTTCCACTGGGGGGAACGCCTGTTCAAGCTGAGCGGGGAGCTGTATTACAAATACCTTTGGGATTTGGTCAGCTATGAGGTGGACAATGTGCGCACTATTTATTCGGGCTACAACGATGCCGTCGGATTTGCCTGGGGCGCCGATGCGAAACTGAGCGGGGAGCTGCTTCCGGGTTTGGAGTCCTGGCTTTCCGTCTCCTTACTGAACACCAAAGAGGACCTGCTCAACGACAGCTACGTGCAGTATTACGACAGTTTGGGGCAAAAGCTTCCTTCCGCCGAAAATGCGTCGCACGCGGATACGGTGCACCCCGGCTGGCTTCCCCGTCCGACCGACCAGCGTTTTGCCCTGCATTTGTTTTTTCAGGACGAGATTCCCAACCATCCCCGTTTCAAGGCGCATGTCAACCTCATGTATGCCACGCCGCTGCCTTACGGCATTGTGGGCAAGCCCAAGGCCTTGTACACCCGCAGGGGAAAAGCCTATTTCCGCACCGATGTGGGTTTCTCTTGGAAGTTCTTGGAGGAGAACGCTTCCCGAACCGGCTGGCTGTCCGGCTTTAAAGCTGGCTATGTGAGCCTGGAGCTGCTGAACATGTTTAACTACTACAACGTCATTTCGTATACGGCAGTGAGCGATATTGACGGAAATGCCTATATGACACCGAATTACCTTACGCCGCGCTTGTATAACCTCAAAATCCGTTTTGAATTCTGATGAACGAATGCCATCCCGCCTTGCGTTTCCGTTTCTGCCCTTATTGCGGCAGTCCCCGTTTCACCTGGGACGGGGAAAAGTCCCATCATTGTGCCGATTGCGGGCATAAGCTGTACACTAACGAGGTCGGTGCGGTCATTGCCGTCATTACGAATGCGGAGGGCGAGGTCCTTTTTGTGCGCCGCCGCTTCAACCCGGCCAAAGGGACCTTGGATTTGCCCGGCGGTTTTATCGATTTGGGCGAGCGGGCGGAAGACGCGATGCGCCGGGAGGTGATGGAGGAGCTGCATCTGCGGGTCACCCGGGCGGATTTCCTTTGCACCTTGCCCAACACCTATGTGTATGACACCCTGATGTACCACACCATTGACATTGTGTTCCATTGTGAGGTGGAGGACTGGTCGGCGCTGCGTGCGGACGACGACGCGACGGAATGCCGTTTCCTTCCCTTGGAAAACGTGGACGTGGAAGCTGTCGGGCTGGATTCCGTCCGGAGGCTGGTGGGTATGCTAAAGCAGGGTGAAATAAAGATAAAATAGGCTAAAACAAGCCTGTCTTATCCGTTGGCTTTTCTTTTCAGCAGCAGGGCCCCGAGCACGATGAGACCGCCGCAGAGCAGCGTCCATCCGTAGTCGCCCGCCTGGGCGGAGTAGCAGGTCCCGAACGTCCCGAGAAAAACAAGCGTCATGCTGATCACTTTCCGTATCATAGGGCGTTTCCTGTCAGGTGTTCCACAGCCAGCCGGTAGCCGTCCAGGCCGAATCCGGCGATAGTCCCTTTGCATGCGGCCGCCGTGAAGGAATGGTGGCGGAAGCCCTCCCGGGCGAAAACAGGGGAGAGGTGAACCTCAATGACCGGAATGGGGATGGCCCGTACCGCGTCAGCGATGGCGACGGAGGTGTGCGAGAAAGCGGCGGCGTTCAGAATGACCGCGTCGCAGTCTTGGGCGGCTTGCTGCAAGGCGGAGACCAGTGCGCCCTCCTCATTGGTTTGCAGCAGGGAAAGCCGGTGTTCCGGATACGCCGCTTGCAAACGCCTGAAATAGGTTTCAAAGGGCACACGGCCGTACCATTCGGGTTCGCGGCTTCCTAACAGATTGAGATTCGGACCGTTGATGATGATTATTTTCATTTTTTACCTCTTGCCTTTTTCCGTGGGCTTGCTGATTTGGAAGATGTCCTCGTTGCTTTTCTTCATGCCGTAGTGGTTGCGGATGTATTCTTCCTGCAAAAGGGTGTCGTGCTGTATCTGTTCGATGTACATTTCCACGCTGTCGATTTTGGCGCGTTCGGCGGCGACCACCTTCTCCTTTTCCTTGATTTGCTGTTTCAATTCCCGGTTGAAGGCGATGCGGTTGTTCCCGAAAAACAGGAAAATGGCGAAAACCGCTATGGTCAGCAGGTACTTGTGTCTGGTTATGAAATCGAAAACCTTCATGGGCAGATGCTTTAGGTAATGAACAACAAAATGCAAAAATAGGTAAAATCCGGACGTGTGCGGCGGGAAACCCGCATTAATTTTCCGATACCAATGCTTTTTTTGCGTAATTTTGCGCCTGCAAAAACCGGAGACGGAAAAATGAAGCGTAACGGAAGCGATACCATGGACCGGCGCAGGACGCCGGAAACCGCTTGGGCCGCCCTTTGGCTGCCTGCCATGGTGTTTTACGTGCCTTGCGCGGCTTGGTTGATCAATCCGCCCCTGCTGACGGGAAGGGTGTTTGCCGTTTTGGCCGCCTGGCTGTGCCTGTGGACGCTGCCATACCTGCTGTTTAAGCGCAAGGCCTTGTACAGGGCGGCGGTGCTGTTGCTGTTCTTAGACGGCTTGCTGAACCTGGCCCATTGGCTGGTGCTCAAGGCGCCGCTCAATGTCTCCTCCCTGTTTGTGCTGTTGAACACCAACGCGCAGGAGGCGGCGGAGTTTGTTTCGCTGAAAGGCTCCTGGCGGTGGCTGCTGCTGTTTCCCTACTTGGTTTTGGCCTGGGGCGCGGTGACCCGCGTGCCGCCGCCTCCTGAAAAAGCCGTTGGAAACGGCTTTTCCGCCGCCCTGACCCTTTTTGTGCTGCTCTTTTTCGGCGAAGCCGCCTTCAACGGACGCTTGGTGCGCACCGCCCTTCCCGATACGGAGAAGGCCTTGTTCTCTTTCTCCAAGGAAGTAAAGGCATACAAAGGATTAAAACAACGTAGCTTGCGGCGCGTTCCGGTGGAGGCCGACCCTTCGCCCTGCGTGTCCGTGCTGATTATGGGAGAGTCCTGCAACCGCAGCCACATGGCTTTGTACGGCTACGCCCGGGAAACCTCCCCGCGCTTGAAAAAACGCTCGGATCTGCTGTGTTTCACCAATGTGATCACCCCGTACTCGGCCACCATGCATTCCGTGCTCAACGCGCTTTCGGACGGCAACATGGACCGTCCCCTTCCGGCGGACAGCTGCATCCATGCGCTGGATGTGTACCACAGTGCGGGCTACAGGACCTACTGGATTTCCAACCAGTCCCCGATTGGCGTGTGGGACAATGCGGTCTTCAATTTCGCCAAGGTGGCGGACCGCTGCATTTTCGTGAACCGGGCGGCCAATTCCTCCATGGAAAGCACCCAGACGGCCTCCTACGACGAGCTGCTGTTCCCCTGGCTGCGGAAAGCGCTGTGGGAGGACACGGCTTCCCGCAAGTGGATAGTGCTGCATCTGATGGGCAGCCATTCCCAGTACGACAAGCGCTATCCGTCCGCCTACGCACTGTACCAAGGGGGCAAGGACAAGAAACAGCGGGTGAGGGACGCCTACGACAACGCGATACGCTACAACGACTACGTGGTGGACAGCCTGATTTCGGCGGTGGCCGCTTTCGCGGCGGCGCATCCGGGAGTGCGGGCGCACGTGCTGTATGTGTCCGATCACGGGGAAAATGTGTACGATGCCGGGGAGACCGCAGGCCACGATTTCGCCGACACCATTCCCTATGCCAATGTGGAGATTCCGATGCTGCTGTGGCTTTCGCCGCATGACAGGCTTTCGGACACGGCTTTCGTCTGTCGCCTGCAATCCCGTCTGGACTGGCCCTTCATGACCGACGACCTCTTCCACGCGCTGCTGGATATGGACCATATTTATACACCTGTATACCAGTCCGGAAGAAGTCTTTTCCATTCGGATTACCGCAGGGAAAGGCCGCGCCGCATGATGGACGGACGGGAGTACGGCGGACGGGCGGCGAAAATTTCCACTTCCGGCACAATAAAAAAAGCGAATTCACGTTGAAGTAGATGTTTTTAAATTGTTAATCTATGAAGAAAATACAGATTCTATGCAGTTTGATGCTGCTGTGTGCGGGTCTCTGCCGGGCGCAGCACGCGCCTTTGGAGATAGCCTGGCTCTCCTGGTGGGACGCGCAGTACCCCACTGTGACATGGGGCGGGAATATAGCGGTTTCCACGGACAGCAAGAAAGCCGTCGATTATGTGGCCAGCCTCTTGGACGCCCCGACGGCGGCGGACCGCAAGTACGATTGGCGTCTTTCGGAACAGTCGATTCCCGTCGGATCCCGCCTTGTCGCCATTGACGGGCAGCCGGTGCTCGGTTTGCGCTTGTCGCAGATGGAGGAAAAGCTCCGTAGTGCGAACGAGGTGCGCGTTTTGTTGCCGCTTTCGGACAAGGAGTCCGTGGTGCGCATAGGAGGGGAGCTGCCGATGTGGATGCAGGCCTACGGCTTTCATCCGCTGAGCTGTGTGTGGAAGAAAACCAGACAGACGCCCCCTGCCAACATGGTCATCCGCATGGACAAGGAAGTGCCTTGGGGGACGTTCAAAACCTATGATTTTATGATTCTTAGCGCGGACGTACTGGCGGACAAGGAATTGCTTGAAAAAATCGGACGGGCCTATGCCCGCATGGGCTTCCGCCGGGACACCGAAAATCCGGATGTGCTGATCACTATCACCAAGGATGCCAACAAAAGCGTGGAATACACCTATGTGCCGGAAACGACGGAAAGGGTGCATACGGGAACCAACACCCAGGCCATCTACGGCTACGGAGGCCGTTACTTGGGCAATTTCTCTGTGAACAAGTACCAGACGGTCAAATCCGGCGGCTACACCCAGAAAACGGCGACCACCACGCTCTACTTGGAGGTTTCCGTGCTGCAAGCCTCCCGCATGGGAGAGTCGGTGGTGCCGATGATTTATCAGATGAAGTACAATTACACCAACAATAGCGATGAAAATGTGGACAAGCTGTATGCCAACGCCGTCTCCTGGGTGGAGCATCCGCTGATGGCGGAGGTTTGTTACCGCAACTCCACCACCTGCACCCGCTTTTTCTACGAGAACCTGCCCTTGGTCAATTTCGGCATTGTCGCGGATGCCGAGGGCGTGGTCAGAGGGGCGGACCCGAATTCCGAGGTGGTGCGTTCCTCCGGCATTCAGAAGGGGGACAAGATTCTCCGTATCAAAACGACCGAGAAGGAGAGCATGAGCCACCTGCGGAGCAAAACCACCTATTCCGGAACCATTACGGTGGAAAGGAACGGCCAGCAGCTGCCCTTGCACTTCCTTCGCTGCCACCGCACCAACCACTATCAATTGACTTGTGTAGGTTATTAGTTCGTATCAGATTATGAAAACGATAAAATTTTTAGGAATCCTTGTGCTGTCGTTGGCGGCAAAGTGGGCTTGCGCCCAGGAGGCTTATGTGGTCATCACGCCGACGCCGGTGAATGTGTATGAAAACAGTGTGGCGGACGCCAAGGTGATTGGCATGCTGCAACCGAAGCAAAGCGTGGAGGTGTATGTGGTCAATGGGGATTGGGCCATTGTGAAATACAACAACGGCGTGGGCTATGTGCCCGGCGCCTGCCTGAAAAAGGCGGAGAAACCCGCTGCGCAGCAGCCTGCGGCCGAAACGGCGAAACCGGCCGCTGAAACGGTGAAGCCTGCAGTCGCTCCCGCTGTGCCCCAACAGGCACAACCGGAGAAACCGGCGGCCCCCGTGGCCGTGCCTGCGGAACCGGCGCGGCAGCAACCGGAACCCGTCAGCTTCGGGTATCCCGGCGACGGTTTTCATCGCCCATACCACACCTATTCGCTGATCAGCAAAAAGAACAACATCGCCCGTGTGCTGGACTGCCCGTCCCAGATGTACCTGAGCTTGGGCTATCAACGGGCGGAACTGGCCGATGAGATGGGTTTCTATCAGCCGAATATCCAAATGGGCGGCGGTTTCTTTGATTTCGGCGGCATCATCCGCCTGTGGGGCCCCATCGGTCTGGACGCCTCTTTCGGACTGGGCATGAACAGCAAGCGTTTGTCTGCTTTGGAGGATGAACGTTTGGATATTGACAAAACGCAATACGATAAAATCGCCCGCACCAAGCTGGATTACCGGCTCAATTTGGCGCCGGTCTTTTGGGTGAACCTTAATTCGGATGTGGCGGCGCATGTCATGCTCGGACCGCACTGGAACCTGACCTTCATGGACCTTCAGACTTATAATCGGAACGGGGAGAGGGACTTCGGCCCCCAGAAGGAGTATGCCGGTTTTGAAAAGAACGACCCCTACCGTTTTGTGGGAGCCTCTTGGATAGCCGCTTTCGGCTTGGTGTACAATCATGTGGGCTTCCGTGTCTCCTACGAATGGGAGTACAGGACACGCTACAAGGATCCTTATATAACTACTGCCGAACCTTTTTTGTATCAGCGTAGGGATCCGCGTTACAGCCATTTGGACGCGGCATTGTTTTTCTCTTTTGCACTTTAACCGAAAAACAAGGAGGAAGACATGGCAGCTCTTACACTTAAAAATTGGAAGGGGGATGCTTTTGGCGGCGTGACCGCAGGGATTGTGGCCTTGCCGTTGGCTTTGGCGTTCGGTATTCAGGCTTTCAGCGGGGTGGGTGATCCCGCCGCCGCTTCCTGGGGCGCTTTGGCCGGTCTGGTGGGAGCCACCATGCTCGGCTTCTTTGCCGCGCTGTTCGGCGGAACCCCAAGCCAAATCAGCGGCCCCACCGGCCCCATGACCGTGGTGACCGCCGCTTTGCTCGGCGGCGTCTGGGTGTCCGGGGGCGGCAATGTCTCCAGCACCTTGCTCACCATGGCGATGGCAGCCATCTGCTGTGGCTTGTTCCAAGTGCTGTTCGGCTGCATACGCTTGGGAAAATACGTGCGCTACATCCCGTATCCGGTGCTTTCCGGTTTCATGAGCGGCATCGGGGTCATCATCATTTTGCAGCAGTTCTATCCCTTGGTGGGCCTGAAAGGAAGCGGCTCCATGCTGGATTTGTTAGCCGGTATTCCCGCCGTGGCGCAACAGGGAGTCTCCTTGAGCGCCTTGGGCCTTGGCTTGGGAACTATTCTGATTGTCTGTCTTTTCCCAAAAATCACCACGAAGATTCCGGCCACTCTGGTGGCTTTGGTGGTGATGACGGTGGTCTCGCTTTTCTGTCACATGGACGACAGCCTTATCATTGGTGTCATTCCCGCAGGCTGGCCGTTGCCGTTTTTTGCGAACAGCAGTATTTCCTTGAATAACCTGCCCTGGGGTGAGATGCTGAAGGCGGCCATTATCCCCGGACTGACCTTGGCCGGTCTGGGCTCCATTGACACCTTGCTCACCTCCGTGGTGGCCGACAACATCACCAAAACCAAGCACAACAGCAACAAAGAGCTGATAGGGCAGGGCATAGGCAATATGGTGGCCGGTCTGTTCTGCGGATTGCCCGGCGCCGGCGCCACCATGCGGACGGTGGTCAATGTGAAGAGCGGCGGACGCACCCGTCTCAGTGGCATGGTGCATGCCTTGCTGCTGCTGGTCATCATGCTCGGTTTGGGCGGTTTGGTCAAGTACGTGCCCTTGTCCGTTTTGGCCGGCATACTGATTACGGTCGGATGGGGAATCATTGATTTCAAAGGTTTTAAGGATTTGCTGAAAATACCCCGAGCGGATGCCATTGTGCTGTTGGCGGTCTTTCTCATCACAGTGTTTGTCGATTTGCTGACGGCGGTCGGCATAGGGATGGTGATTGCCTGCGTGCTGTTTATGAAACGTGCCAGCGACTTGGTGGAAGGCGGCTACAGCGCGTCGGAAATGACCAATTTCGACAAGGAGTCCCCTTGGGAGGATGAAGGCGGCATGCCCGATGCGATACGCCACAAAATCTATGTGCAGCGGCTGAACGGCCCCATTTTCTTCGGAACCATCACCCGTTTTCAGGAAGTGATGCATGATGTGCCTGACAATGTGAAGATTGTTATCATTCGTATGCGCTTGGTCAGTTTCATGGACCAGTCCGGGCTTTATGCCATGGAGACCGCCATCAAGGATTTGCAGGCCAAAGGCATGGTAGTGCTGATGACCATTATCCAGCCCCAGCCGATGTACATGCTGAAAACCATGAATGTCATTCCAGCGCTTGTTCCCTACGAACATACCTTCGCCACTTTTGAGGATTGTACCCGCTTTTTGGGCGAGACGTTTGTGTGATAGGGGATAAAATTTTTTAAATCATACACTTCCTTCCGTATTGCCGGTAAAGGGAGTGTTTTTTTTATTTTTCCAAGACGGTAAAGGATATTGGAATTATGTGTAAATTTGCGGCCAAGTTTGTGCAAGCAATGTCGTTTCACCATAAAATTCAGATAGTATGAAATCAGCGCTGAAGGTTGTAGCAGCCCAAGCCATGCTACTTTTGGTCATTCCGTTCTATCCTGCAAATGCCCAGAAAGCCCTGTCCGTCGCAGTGGACAAAACCATCCAAACCCTTACCACAGAAGAGAAAGCCGCCCTGCTCGTGGGTGCGCAGGAAATTTTGTCTGCGTCGGAGGAGACGCGGAAAGCCCAGCAGCGTTTTCCCGGTGCCTGGGCCTATACCCATGTCGTCGCTAATCCGAAAGTTCCGGCCCTTGCCGTGGCGGAGGTGTACGGCGGTGTCCGCGGTGAAGGAAAGTCTTTCATCCGCAAAACCGTTTTCCCCATGCCTTCGGTCTTGTCCGCCTCCTGGAACAAAACCCTGATGTACCAAGTGGGCGGCGCGCTTGCCAAAGAAGCCCTTGCCTCGGGTGCCGACGTGCTTGTGGCGCCGGCCTTGAATGTGATGCGCCATCCGCTTTCCGGAAAAAACGTGGAGTATTTTTCGGAAGATCCCGCGCTGGTTTCCCGTTTGGCTTCTGCCATGGTCAAAGGCATGCAGGCGCAAGGCATTCCGGTGTGCTTGAAGTATTGGTATATCGACAATCAGGAAACCAACCGCAGCGCTGTCAATGTCGTGGTGGACGAGGTGACGGCACGCGAAATTTACTTGAGAACCTTTGAAAAGGTCATACAGGAGACCAAGCCTTGGGGCGTTATGGCCGCCTATCCCAAGGTGAACGCCGTTTATCAGAGCGAAAACAAATTCATGCTGACCGATGTGCTGCGCGGACAGTGGCAGTTCGGCGGCGTGGTCCTGACCGACCGCTATGCCGGTGGTGATGCGGTGGCCCAGCTTGAAGCGGGTGTGAACTGCCTGCTTCCCGGCAGCAAGGAGCAATACGACACCTTGGTGGAGGCCATACGTTCCGGACGTTTGCCGGAGGAGGTCCTGAACCAGCGGGTGCGTGAGCTGCTTTTGGCCATACAGCAGACCCCTGCCTATAAAAAGTTGAGAACGGTGCCGGTGGAAACCACGGCCAATGCGCGTCTGGCGTATTCAGCCGCTGCGGAAAGCATTGTGCTGCTGAAGAATGTGGACGAGTGTCTGCCCTTGGCCCCCCAGTGGAAGAAAATCGCCTTCTACGGCGTGTCCTCCTACCATTTCATCCAGGGAGGCAGCGGCGCCGGTGTCAGCAACTCCTTGCCGCAGCTGTTCTTGCAGGCGGACTACCTTCCGGATCAGAATGTGACCAACACCTACCTGACGCATCTGAAAACCTTTTTGCCGGAAGAGAAAAAGCCGGCACCTGCCGCCGCTCCGGTGAAGCCTGGCGCGGGCCCTGCCGGGAATTCCAAAACCCCTGCCGGGAATGCCAAGGCCCCTGTGGCAGCCAAACCGCAGCCTTCCGGCACGCAGCCTGTCGCGCAAGGGAAACCGGCGAAACCGATGACCCCCGCCGAACGCATGGCCGCAGATTTGCGCAAAGTGGCGGAATACCCTTTCCCGACTCAGCCACAGGAACTTTTCCCCTCCAAGGCGGCCTTGCAGCAGCATTTGAAAACCAGTCAGCTTGCCATCATCACCATCGGGCGCAGACCGGAATCCGGCAAGGACCGCAGCCTGGAAAACGGCTATCAGCTCTCCGATGAGGAAATCCGGCTGATTCGCGATGTGTGTGCCGCCTACCACAAGTGGGGCAAAAAGGTGGTGGTGATTCTGAACGTGGACGGCATGGTGGACGTGACCCCCTGGCAGGAGCTTCCGGACGCCATTCTCTGGTGCGGGCTCTGCGGACAGGGCGGCCCCGAAGCCTTGACGGACATACTGATTGGCAAGGTCAACCCTTCGGGCAAATTGCCTTGCGTGTGGCCGCAAAGTTTCAGCCAGTCCCCGTCAGCCACCTACTTCCCCTTGCAATACAAGGGCGAGGAGCGTGCGCCCAAGGTGGGCAACCGTTTCCAGCCTTCCGCCTATCCCTACGTGGACGAGGTGCCTTTTACCGAAGGGCGGCAAATCGGTTATCGCTATTTTGACGAGCATCCGGGTGATGTGCGCTATTCCTTCGGTTTCGGTTTGAGCTACACCACCTTCGCTTACGACAAGCAGCGGGTGGATCGTCAGGGCGATTCTTTGATTGTCAGTGTGCGCGTCACCAATACCGGAAACAAGGCGGGCAAGGAGGTGGTGCAGGCTTATGTCAGTCCGCAGCGCAGGAACCGGGAGCCGGAACGTCCGATAAAAATCCTCTGCGACTTTGCCAAGACCCGTCTGCTGCAACCGGGCGAAAGCCAGGTGGTGGTCATGCGTTTTGCGGAATCCGACCTGGCCTTTTATTCAGAAAGCAGGCGTGTCTGGATGTTGGAAAAAGGCAGCTATACGGTGAAAATCGGGGCTTCCGCCAACGACATCCGCCTGCAATGGCCCTTGCAGTTCCTGGAGGACAAGGTCTTTTGATTCGAATTACCAAATACTAACTAAAACCAAAGATACTACATTAAAATGAAAATTACTGTTGAACAAGTTTCTCAGGCATTGTCCCATGTCAATGACCCGGATTTGGGCCGTGACCTGGTCTCCCTGCAAATGATTGAGAACATTCGGACGGAAGAGGGGAAGGTGGCTTTCGATTTGGTGCTGACCACCCCGGCATGTCCGATGCGCAACCAGATGAAGGCGGAGTGCATAGCAGCTGTCCGCCAGTATATTGGAAAGGATGTGGAAGTGGAGGTGAACCTGACCTCCAAGGCCCGTCCGGCAGTTGCCTCCGAATTGAGTGGTGTGAAAAACGTCATTTTAGTCGCCTCCGGAAAAGGCGGCGTGGGCAAATCCACGGTGGCGGCCAATCTGGCTGTCGCCCTTGCCAAATCCGGTGCGAGAACCGGGCTGTTGGACGCGGACTTTTACGGCCCTTCCATCCCCATGATGTTCCAGTTGGGCCAGCAGCCTATCCAAGGCGTGGAGAAGGATGGCAAAACCCTGATGCTCCCTGTGGAGAAATACGGGGTGCAGCTGATGTCCATCGGCTTTATGATGGATCCCAAAAAGGCCCTGGTGTGGCGCGGACCCATGGTTTCCGGCGCTTTGAAGCAGCTGGCTTCGGAAACGGCCTGGAAGGAGGTGGATTACTTGGTGGTGGACCTCCCTCCCGGAACAGGCGATGTGCAACTGACCATTGCACAGAGTTTTCCTGTAAGCGGGGCCGTGGTGGTGAGCACACCGCAGGAAGTGGCCTTGTCGGATGTGAGGCGTGCCGTGGAAATGTTTCAGGCGCCCGAGCTGCACATTCCCATTTTGGGTTTTGTGGAGAACATGGCCTATTTCACCCCGGCGGAGCTTCCGGACCACAAATACTACCTGTTCGGCAAAAACGGATGCAAGCGGCTTGCGGAGGAAATGCAGCTGCCTGTCCTTGGGGAGATTCCGCTGGTGCAGTCCATTGCGGAAGGCGGTGACAGCGGGAAGCCTGTCGCTTTGGATGAGCGTTCTCCGGAAGGGGAGGCCTTCCTGCACTTGGCTTCCGAAGTGATACGCAGGATTTCTGTCCTACAATACAAGCAACAATAAATCAGACAAACATAAGCGTTTTATCCATGAATGATTTTCAAAAAGCGATTTTAGAAGGGATTCCGTCTGTGCTTCCGAATCCCAAACCCTACGATACCAGTGTCAATCACGCGCCCAAGCGCAAGGATATACTCAGCCCGGAGGAGAAAAAACTGGCGGTGCGTAACGCCTTGCGGTATTTCAAACCGGAATTCCACGCCGTGTTGGCGCCGGAGTTTGCGGAAGAACTTGAAAAATACGGACGCATCTACATGTACCGTTTCCGTCCGGATTACCCGATGTACGCCCGTCCCATAGACGAATATCCGGCCAAATGCCGTCAGGCGGCGGCCATCATGCTGATGATTCAGAACAACCTGGATCCGGCAGTGGCGCAGCATCCGCACGAGCTGATTATCTACGGCGGTAACGGGGCCATTTTCCAGAACTGGGCGCAATACCGTCTTACTATGAAATATTTGGCGGAAATGACCGAGGAGCAGACCTTGGCCATGTATTCCGGCAACCCCATGGGGCTTTTCCCTTCCCACAAGGAGGCCCCCCGGGTAGTGGTGACCAACGGCATGATGATTCCCAACTATTCCTCAAAAGACGATTGGGAACGCTATAATGCGTTGGGTGTGACCCAATACGGCCAGATGACCGCCGGTTCCTACATGTACATCGGTCCTCAGGGCATTGTGCACGGAACCACCATCACGGTGCTGAACGCCGCACGCATGCAGGGCGGGGACACCGCAGGCAAACTCTTCGTGACCGCCGGTTTGGGCGGTATGTCCGGAGCGCAGCCCAAGGCGGGAAATATCGCAGGCGTGGTTTCCATCACGGCGGAAATCAATCCAAGCGCCACCCAAAAGCGTTTCCAGCAGGGATGGGTGGACGAAGTGCATGACAATCTGGATGAGCTTTTCCGCAAAGTGATGCAGTCCAGGGAGAAAAAAGAGGCCCGTTCCTATGCCTATCAGGGAAATGTGGTGGATTTGTGGGAGTACGCGGTCGCCCATCACATCTCCATTGATTTGGGTTCCGACCAGACTTCCCTGCATAATCCGTGGGCAGGAGGCTATTACCCTGTCGGTTTGAGCTTTGAGGAGTCCAAGCGGATGATGGCCGAAGAACCGGAAAAATTCAAGGAGGCGGTGCAGGCCAGTTTGCGCCGTCAGGTGGCCGCCATCAACCAACTGACCGCCGGAGGCATGTATTTCTTCGACTACGGGAACGCCTTCCTGTTAGAGGCAAGCCGGGCCGCTGCCGACGTGCTGCGTCCGGACGGCAAGTTCCGCTATCCTTCCTATGTGCAGGACATTATGGGACCCATGTATTTTGATTACGGTTTCGGGCCTTTCCGTTGGGTCTGCACTTCCGGCAAGCCGGAGGATTTGGATTGCAGCGACCGCATCGCCATGGAGGTGCTGGCGGAAATCGCCGCCCGCTCCCCGAAGGAAATCCAGCAGCAGATGCACGACAATATCCAATGGATCAAGGGGGCCAAGGCCAATCATCTGGTGGTGGGCTCCCAGGCACGCATACTGTACGCCGATGCGGAAGGCCGCATACGCATTGCCGCAGCTTTCAACCAGGCCATTAAGGAAGGGAAAATCAGTGCGCCCATTGTACTGGGCCGCGACCATCACGATGTTTCCGGTACGGATTCCCCCTTCCGGGAGACTTCCAATATTTACGACGGTTCCTGCTTCACGGCGGATATGGCCGTGCAGAATGTCATTGGCGACTCCTTCCGGGGAGCCACTTGGGTCAGTCTGCACAACGGCGGCGGCGTCGGTTGGGGAGAGGTGATCAACGGCGGTTTCGGCATGCTGATTGACGGATCGGACGACAGCGACCGCCGTCTCCGTTCTATGCTGTATTGGGACGTGAACAACGGTATCGCCCGTCGTTCATGGGCGCGTAACGAAGGTGCCATGTTCGCCATCCGTCGCGCAATGGAAAACGAACCCAATCTGAAGGTTACCCTCCCGAATAGGGTGGATGATGACCTTTTGAACCGTTTGTTTTAGGAAATATGTGGAGACGAGGCATGCCTCGTCTCTACAAAAAATTAATAATGAATCACGTTTTCAAATATCACCCGTCATGCGGATGACCACGCTCTGCTACTTGGAACGCGATGGCAGCTACCTGATGTTGCACCGCGTCAAAAAACAGCACGACGACAGCCATAACAAATGGATTGGCGTCGGGGGGAAGTTCGAAGCGGACGAAAGTCCGGAAGATTGTATGTTGCGGGAAGTCAGGGAGGAAACCGGGCTACGGGTGACCCGTTGGCGTTACCACGGCCTGGTGACCTTTGTCTCGGATGTGGCGCAAAGCGACTACATGCACCTTTTTTCGGCAACGGAATGGGAAGGGGAGCTGCATGCCTGTGACGAAGGGGAGCTACAGTGGGTCTCCAAGAAAAGCTTGGGGCAATTGACTTTATGGGAAGGGGACCGGATTTTTCTGGCACTGATGCAGCAGGACCGCCCCTTTTTCTCCCTGAAGCTGACCTACCGGGGCGACACCTTGGTGCAAGCGGTGCTGGATGGTAAGGAAATCGCGTTGAACCAATACCTTGTCTGATGCTGAAGAAGGGCGGACGCTTGGATTGGGTGGTTTTTTCGGAAAGTGTTTCCGCCTTTTGCCTGCTGTTGTGCGTCGTGTTGTGCTCCCTTTTCCGTGAAGCCCCGTCCGATCCGCACAGCCTGCGTGAGATACGCCGGGACAGCACGCTTTGTTTCGGGGTGCTGGTGAATCCCATGGAATACTATGTGTATCAGGGTAAAGTGGGCGGTTTCGCCTATGCCTTGGGCAATGCCATGGCCGATACTTGGGGCGTGAATCCGGTGTATCAGGTGTATTACACCTACGAGGACGTGTGCATGGCCTTGATTCAAAACGAGATCGATGTCATGGCCGTGGCGGAGCAGGCTTCGCCGGAAGGCTGCCTGTTTTTTGCCTATACCCGTCCGGTCATGTATACGGATGTGCTGCGTGTGCGCCACAAAGACAGTCTTTCCGACGCTCCTTGCTCCATGGGCTTGGTGGCTTCCCCCGCTTTGGTGGAGGCCGCCGCCGCATTATAAAGACGGACAGTTCCAAAACGAATTGCCTACTGCCGTTATGACCGGAAATAAAGGGATGGTGCGTTCTATGTGGGAGTTTTTGACAAAGAAACGCCCTAATTTGCGCCCC
>JAGAEQ010000039.1 GCA_017613015.1 Bacteroidales bacterium
GGCCGCATCGCCTATGGCCCGCCCGATGGAAAGCAGGGTGGCCGTGGCAATGCCCGGCGCAATCTGCCGCAGCACCACCTTTAGGGTCTCCCACTTGGTAGCACCCAGGGAAAAAGTGGCATCCAGAATTTCCCGGGGAAAATGACGGGTCGCCTCATCCATGGTGCGGATGAAAATCGGGATAATCAGCAGCGTGATGACCAGAATGCCGCCCAACAGGGAGGTGCGCAGCCCGAAAAAGACCATGATGGTGAATCCGAAGGCCCCGTACACGATGGAAGGCACCCCGAACAGCACATCCAGTGCGAGCCGCACGATATAGGCTGTTTTGGAGGATTTTTTCAGATAGACATTCAAATAGAACACCACCGGAATGGAGACCAGCAGTCCCAGCACCGTGGAGGCCCCGACAATATAGAGGGAACCCACAATGGCGTTGAGAAAACCGCCCTCCTTTCCAATGTAGAAGCCGCCGCCCGGCAAGGAACTGACCATCTCCCAGCTCATCGCCTTGCAGCCTTTGGAGAAGACTGTCCACATCACACTGATGACCAGGCCGAAAACCAAAAGCATCGCCATCCACATCAGGCTTTTGAAAAACAGTTCCTCCACCCTTTTCCTTAACTTCACCTTCATACGCTATTCCTCCTTTTTCTCAATCCGGTACAACACCATCCGCGACAACAGGTTAAACAACAGCACCACCACAAACAGAATCAGGGCGGCAAACATCAGGGCAGCCTCATAATAAGGCATGGAAAGCATTTCCCCGTAATTGTTGGCAATCAATGCCGGAATGGGATAACAGGCATCCAGCGCCCCTTGGGGGATACCGGTCACGCAGCCGCAAACCATCAGCACCGCAATGGTCTCGCCCATGGCACGGGAGACCGCAAGCACCACTGCGGCAATCACCCCTGTAAAGGTTTTGCGCAGCACCACTTTCCGCGTAGTCTGCCATTTGGTGGCGCCCAAGGCCCAAGACGCCTCCCGCAACTCCACCGGCACGTTGGAAAACACCTCAATGAACAGGCTCACCAAAAGCGGAATGACCATCACGCCCAACACCACACCCGCCGCCAGCACTGTATAGCCGGAAGAAAAATCCATGAAATGCGGCGCAATGTGTTTGGATATGATGGGGACAATCACCAGCACGCCCCACACGCCGTAAATCACGGAAGGAAGCGCCGCCAGGATGTCCAGCGCGGGAAAGACCATGCGTTTCACAAAAGGTTTGGCATACTCCGTGAGGAAGAGGGCGGTCAGCAGGGAGACCGGCAACGCCAGCAAAATGGCCAGCAGGGTCACCCAGAGGGTTCCCATGATAAAAGGCAGGAAACCGAACTCCCCCTTCATGGGCCGCCACTCCGAAGAGAAAAGCAGTTTCCAAAGGGAATGCGCCTCCAGCACGGGATGCGACTTCAAGTAAAGCCCCGCCGCCATGAGCATCACTAACAGAATGGCGAAAAGGCTCATGCAAAGCATGACGGTGTGCGCCGCCTTGTCCTTCCAAATCCGCCTGTTCATCAAAGAGGCTTTCACCACTTAGTATTTTTTCAGTTTGTCAAGTCCCTGTTGCAGTTTGTCTTCCGAAAGGGCGATATAGCCCGCGGGCACATTATGCCGCTGTCCCTCTGTCAGCACATATTTCAGAAAGGCAATCACCACCGGATTTTTCGGAACTCCGTGACTAACTAAGTAAAGGTCCCGTGCAGGTGGTGAAGGATACTTGTCCTCCGCCACCGCCTGGATGAAATCATCCTTGGTGTCATAAAAATATTCTTCCGTACCAATCCGACCGTCGCCGTTGCCGTCCACCGGACAGACCAGCAGGCCCGGATTAGGTTTGCGGGATTTCTCGTCGTAGGCGTAGCCGATGTTGTTCAGGCCGATGCCCAATTTGTCCGCCTGGATGGCCGAAGCCAGCCCCGGATCGCCGAAAACCGCCGTTCCGTTCAAGTCCTCCTGTTTCTTGCCCATCCACAGGGCGAAAGTCTCCGCCGCGCCGCAGGCGTCGGAACGGGTATAGACATGAATCGGGGTCTTGTCGTTGGTGCCCAGCACCTGCCCCCAGGTTTTGTATTCCCTTGTAATCCAGATTTTGGTGGCGGCTTCCCGGGAAATGCCGTGCGCCATCAGTGCCTTGGCAAAAGGATTTTCCGCATGGATGGTGATGACCACCGCATCCTTGGCGGAGGCAAACGGCAGCGCCCCCTTCTCCAACTCAGGCGGATAGACCTCGCGGGAAACCATGCCCAAATCCACCACATCGGTTAGCACGTCGGTCATGCCCTTACCCGCGCCACCGGCGGACAGGTCAATGTGCACGCCGGGATGCAGCTGCTGGAATTCCTCCGCCCACTTCACCGCCAAAGGATAGAGCGCGAACGCGCCGGAGATGGAGATGTTCCCGTTCAGTTCCCCATTGTTTTCCGTAACGGCCTGGGAACGGTGGCCGCAGGAGGAAAGGTTGGCTAACAGGGCTGCCAATAGGCAGCAGCCCAAAAACATCGTTGTTCTTTTCATCTGATATGAATTTGAATGATTATTTTCGGAAAAAATTAAAATTTGAAACAGAGCATGCCGTAAAGCTGATGCCGGTCCGCCGTCTTCGAAAGGTTTTCTTTGGATGTCTGCCTCAAGGTATAGGCCACCCGGCATTGCAGGGACGGAAAAGGATGGTAATTAACCCCCACGCTGTAAGCATCGGATTGATCCAGAGCAAAGTGAGGCGTCTGTGCATCCGCAGCAGCCTCCCCGGACTGGAAATGGTCATAGCGTATATATGGGAAAAGACGTTGCTCCGAACCGCCCGACTGCCAGCGGAACCACCAGCCCGCCAAAGCGTACCAGCCGCTGGCCAACTGATCCGAATTGGGAATGGAATCCAAATCCTGTCCGATGTGCCCCCAAAGGTATTCGCTTCTCAAAACCAGCTTTTTGTCATCATACTGTACCCCGGCCGCGAAACGTTCCCGTTTGTAGTTCCCATTTTCGTTCTGTTTCCAGACACCTTCATAGCAGGAGGCGGAAATGGTCAGCGTCGGAAGCCAGGGATGGAAATCCAACTTCCCGACCACATCCTTGTGCAGGTTGGCATCCGTACCGTTGATACCGTTACCGTTGAACACGCCCAGACTGTAATGCAGCAGGTGGAAAGGCTTTTCACGGCCATCAACCGCAAATAGTTTGCCGGTTGCCATCAGTCCGATATCGCGCCCCTGCTTGCCCACGCCGCACACATCATTGTATCCGACCAGTTTCTGAATCACATCCCCATAATCAATGTATTCCAAATCCATGGGACCGATGTTGCTCTCTATGGAGAGCGGGTATTTGAACTGTCCGGCCTGCAAGGAAAAGGCATCGCAGAAACGCAGGTTCAGGTAAGCGTCCACCAGCGCGGGGCTGTTCCCGAAATCCGCCTGCACCTTGTAGGAAAGCATGGGATGCAGCTGACCGGCGGTCACCAGACGCGCACGCCGTATGCGGAAACTCTGCGAGGCCAACTCCCCCTCCTGCCACTCCGACTGGCACTGAACTTGCGCCCAGCCGCTGATTTTCAGCTTTGCCGGCTCCTTCGTTTGCGGTTTCGCCAGATTTTCCTGCGCATACACGGCACATGAAACCATTGCCATGCACAATGCCAAGCCCCTCCTGAACATCAATCTTATTTTCTGTTTCATAAGCTTTTACCTTTGGGTGATTTACAAAATTCAAACGCCACAAAAGTAATGCGAACCACAACACCGCACTGAAAAACCGGCATTGAAGATTATATGTTCCGACATGAAATAATCCATGCCAAAATATGAAATATTTCATCCTTTTCGTATCGGTTAATTATCTACTTTTACATTTTAAATATAACTGATTATGCCCCTCAAAACGACACACTGCAACAGCTGCCTGTTCAAAGCCATCTGTGACCGGACCCTCGGCAAGGAGGATTTCGACGACCTGTACCGGAGCACCTCTTTCCAGACCTTCCGCAAAGGGGAGATCATTTTGCGCCAGCACATGAAAATGTCCAACCTGGTGTTCCTGCACACCGGCATCGTCAAATTCTGCTACAACAATTTCGGCAAGGACATCATCCTCACCCTTGACAAGGCCCCGACCCTGTTAGGACTGGCCAACTACTTGAACAACAATATGAATTTCTTTTCCATCATCGCCATTGAGGATTGTGAAGGCTGCGTAATCGATGAAGATGTCTTCAAACGGATACTGACAAACAACCCCGCTTTCGCCCTCAAGGCGCTCAATTCGTTCACTAACATGTTCCGGCAGTCCATGCAAAGCTTTATCAGCCTATCTTACAACCAGGTACAGGGAAGGATTGCCAACATTCTGTTATTTCTCTCCAAACACATCTACGAAAACCCTGTTTTCCGCCTGCCGCTGACACGCAAGGAGATTGCCCAGTTTGCAGGCTGTTCCACGGAAAATGTCATCAACACCCTGCGGAAATTCAATCACGACGGCATCATCCGGCTCAACGGAAAAGAAGTGGAGCTGACAAACGAAGAGGAATTGCTGCTGATTTGCAGGATGGGATAAGCCGCAACGACGACCGCCACTTGCAGCTGTTCGGGTACGGGAGCTAACGACTCCCCTTGGTGTTAAACTGATTCATGCACTTTTGGACGCCCTGGTCCACAAAGCAAAGCAGGGCTTCCGAGCAACGCTCCAAAGTCGGGCGGAGCGCAACGCATTCCTCTTCGGTGAAACGCCCCAGCACGAAATCAATCTGCCTCCCCTTCGGAAAATCGTTCCCTATGCCGATGCGCATGCGGGGAAATTGGGAGGAATGCAAAAGTTCGATAATGTTGTTCAGGCCGTTGTGCGTTCCGCCGCTGCCCTGGGCCTTCACACGCAACTGCCCTAAAGGGAGGTCCTTGTCATCGGAAATAACCATCAGGTTCTCCATGGGGATGTGCAGTTTTTCCATGTGATAGCGCACCGCCTTGCCGCTGAGGTTCATATAGGTGGTGGGCTTGAGGACCGTCAGCTGCTTGTTCTTGTGGCGGAAAGTCGCGGAATAGGCGTAACGGTCCGACTGGAAGACCCCTTCGTGCCGCTGCACAAAATACTCCACGGCGGCGAAACCGATGTTGTGGCGCGTCCCGGCATACTCGCCGCCCACATTGCCCAATCCGACAATCAGATAACGCATTTCCGGAGCTGTTGGTTCACTTTCAGTTTCGCTATTGCTTCCGTTACCGGCCTCCTTTTCGGTTTCCCTATTTTTCCTGCGGAACAAGTCGGATAGCCAGCTCATCTAACTGCTCTTTACTGATTTCGGAAGGCGCCTCGGCCATCATGTCGCGACCGGCGTTGTTTTTCGGGAAGGCGATAAAGTCCCGGATGCTGTCTGCTTCGCCCAAAATGGAGCACAGACGGTCAAAACCGAAAGCCAGCCCGGCATGAGGCGGCGCACCGTATTCGAAAGCGCCCATGAGGAAGCCGAACTGTGCCTGCGCCTGCTCGTCGGTGAAGCCCAGCGTATGGAACATCTTGTTCTGCACCTCGCGGTTGTGGATACGAATGGATCCTCCACCTATCTCGTTGCCGTTCAGTACAATGTCGTAGGCGTTGGCGCGAATGTCCCCCCAACGCTCCGGCTGGTCCAGCAAAGGCAGATCCTCCGGATGCGGCGCGGTGAAAGGATGGTGCATGGCGTAGTAGCGTTGCGTCTCCTCGTCCCACTCCAAGAGCGGGAAATCAATCACCCACAAGGGCGCGAACACATTGGAGGGACGCAGCCCCAAGCGGCTCCCCATTTCCAAGCGAAGCTCGCTCAACTGCTTGCGGGTCTTCATGGCCTCTCCGCAGAGCACCAGCATCAGATCGCCCGCCTTGGCCTGGCATTTCTCCGCGAAAGCACGCAAATCCTCCGCCGTGAAGAATTTGTCCACCGAGGATTTGAAGGTACCGTCGGCATTACATTTAATATACACAAGGCCCTTGGCGCCGATTTGCGGCCGTTTGACAAAATCGGTCAGCTCGTCCAGCTGCTTGCGGGTGTAGTCCGCGCAACCCTCCGCGCAGATACCGACCACTAGCTGGGCGTCATCGAAAACGGCAAAGCCTTTTCCCTTGGCCACATCGTCCAGTTCCACGAAACGCATCCCGAAACGGATGTCCGGCTTGTCGCTGCCGTAGTATTTCATGGCATCGTTCCAGGTGATTCTGGGGAAAGCGTCATAGGTGACGCCTTTCACCTCTTTCAGCAGATGCTTCATCAGCCCTTCGAAGGTTTGCAGCACATCCTCCTGCTCCACAAACGCCATTTCACAGTCAATCTGGGTGAATTCCGGCTGACGGTCGGCACGGAGGTCCTCATCGCGGAAGCAGCGGGCCAGCTGAAAATAACGGTCCATGCCACCCACCATCAGCAGCTGCTTGTACTGCTGCGGCGACTGCGGCAGCGCGTAAAACTGCCCCGGGTTCATCCGCGAAGGCACCACAAAGTCACGGGCTCCCTCCGGGGTCGATTTGATGAGGCAGGGGGTTTCTATTTCAAGAAAATTCAAATCGCTCAAGTAGTTCCGCACCAGCATGGCCAAACGGTGGCGAAGCTCCAGGTTGCGTCGGACGGGATTGCGCCGCAAATCCAGGTAACGGTATTTCATCCGCAGGTCGTCCCCGCCGTCGCTGTGGTCCTCAATGGTGAAGGGAGGCACTTTCGCCGCGTTCAGCACGCTCAGCTCATCCACCAGAATCTCAATGTCTCCGGTCGGCATTTTCGGGTTTTTGCTGCTGCGCTCGGCCACCACGCCCTTGACCTGAAGCACATACTCCCGGCCCAGTTTGCGGGCTTGTTCGCACAAATCCGGACGCGAATCCATGTTAAACACCAATTGGGTGACGCCATAGCGGTCCCTCAAGTCGATAAAGGTCATGCCGCCCAGGTCGCGGGAACGCTGCAACCAGCCGCAAAGTGTCACGGATTGTCCCAGATTTTTCAGGGTTAGTTCTCCACAAGTATTTGTTCTGTACATTTTTATGAATTTTCTAATCGCGGTGCTTACCGCCTGCAAAAATAGCAAAAATCACACTTTGCCGCCCCATTTCCCTTCTTATTTTGCCTCAGAATGGAAAGCGGGCGCGGAAAAACACTTTTTCAAACAGATAGACGGGCTTTTCCGGAAAAAAGGACTACTCCTCCGGGGAGAAATTGTCCTTGCCCACGCCGCAAACCGGGCAAACCCAGTCGGCGGGAATGGCTTCGAAAGGGGTGCCGGGAGCTATGCCGCCGTCCGGATCGCCCACCTCGGGATCATACACGTAACCGCAAATGTCGCAAACGTACTTTTTCATCTTTCTGAAATTTTAACTGGTTTCCAAAACGCAAAAATAACACAATTCCGCCCATCTTTCAGGACTTGCCGGAAAAAATTCAACATCTTCGCATCCTTCTTTTGCGCTGCCTTCTATGGAAGACGGATTTTTTTCCATTATTTTTTTCAACAAGTCTGAATACTGTCATTATTTTGAATACATTTGCAGTGTTTTTCTAACGTTGGTGCGCGACCGCTTCCACTGTCATCGTTTCCGCATCACATCCCACTCACAGTTCCACCCTTACGGAGTTCCGGACCGGCAAAGAATCCGGATGGTCCATAACCCATAAAAACAGTTATGATGCGAAACAC
>JAGAEQ010000040.1 GCA_017613015.1 Bacteroidales bacterium
CCTTGCACCCCATGCAAGTGCGCTAGCCAACTGCGCCACACCCCGGTCTTTTAACAAGTGCAAAAGTAGCCAATTTTCAAATATCCGGAAGGGCTTTTTGCAAAAATATTTTACTGCTGTATATCAAATTCATATACCCTCTTCGTGGCAAAACCTCCCCGCTTCCGGGAAGCTTGGGGAAGATTTTTTAGAAGCTGAAAAGCTCTTTTTGTGCACGCGCATAATCCTCCGGAATGCCGATGTCGATGAAATACTCCTCGGAAGGCTGGGCGTAAAAAGCCTTTGTGGAATACTGCGCCTCCAGCACCTCTTTTTCAAAGGAAAAGACCTCTCCCACAGCGCGTCCCTCAAAAAGCGCCGGAGAAAGCCAATAAATGCCCCCGTTGATATAACCGGGCCCGGAAGCCTTGTTCTTTTCCACAAACGCCAAAATGCGCCCGTCCCCGCCCAATGCCACCCGGCCGTAGCGCGAAGTGTCCTCCACGTGGCGGAGCGCCATGGTCAGCAAGGCGTTATGGGAGGCCCCGAAAGCCTGCAAGGCATCCAAATCCGCACAAAACAAGGTGTCGCCGTTCAGCACGCACACCCTGTCGGAAACGGTGTGTTGCAAGGCGTTCAACATGCCGCCGCCCGTTCCAAGGGGCGAAGTCTCCTGCGCATAGGAAAGGCGGAGGGAACGGTAGCTGTCCCCGAAATACTGCGCTATACACTCGTGCTTGTAGCCGGTGGACAGCACGGCGTGGGTGAAACGATAGGCGCACAGCTCATCCAGCACATAGGTCAGGAAGGGGCGGCCGCCCACATCAGCCATGGGCTTGGGCAAATCGCTCACCACCGACTGCAAACGGGTGCCGAAACCTCCGGCCAGCACAACAGCCTCCTTCGCTTTCATGCCTTTTCCAAGGGGAAGAGTTCTTTCTCAACCAACTCGCACACAATGTGCCCGATCAGGATATGGGACTCCTGTATGCGCGGCGTGTCTTCGGAAGGCACGTTGAGCAGCACATCGGACAGCTCCTTCATGCGCCCGCCCGTTTTTCCGGTAAGGGAAACCACCGTAATGCCCATCTCCTTGCATAGCTCATAGGCTTTCAGTATGTTCTTGGAATTTCCGGAGGTGGACAGCCCCACCAGCACATCGCCCGCATGGCCGGTGCCGCGCAACAGCCTGGCAAACACCTGCTCGTAGCCGTAGTCGTTACCGACCGCGGTCAGGTAGGATGTGTTGCAATGCAGGGCTTCCGCATTCAGAGGGGGACGGTCGTAATAGAAACGTCCGGACAGTTCCGCCGCCAGGTGCTGGGCGTCGGCCGCACTCCCGCCGTTTCCGCAGAAATGGATTTTCCCTCCCTTTTTCAAGGAGGCGACAATAAGGTCCGCAGCCTGCGCGATACGCTCCACAAAGGAGGCGTCCTCCAGCACGGCCTGCTTGACCTGGATGCTCTGCCTGATGGCTTCGTTCACACGGGATAAGTCTTTCATACCTCTGCTTATAAAAAAGTTACCATGGCTTTGGGGCTATGGTAACCTGATGTTTGCTGTTTTGAAATGCCTAACGCAAGGCCGGCACTTTCTTGTAGGCCACTTCGCAAATCCCCCAGAAACCGATGGAATACACCATGGTGGACAGGAGATCCATGCGGAAGAAGGGAACCGCCGCTACATAGCAGTTCATCAGCCCTTGGGCCGTATAGCCGTACCAGCCTTCCAGCCAGCAGGCGAAATTGGTGACGACAAAAAAGACGACGGCGGAAAGCAGGGCCGTTGCGAACACATTCTTGAAACGCATGTTCGCACAAATGTTCATGCCCAGCAGCACCACCAATGCGAGGCAAATGTAAACCGCCCACATGGAGGAATAGAAGGGGACGCCCAGCAGCAGGTCGCTGATCGCACGGATAGCGACGGGAATCACAAAGGCATACCATTTTTTCCCCAGCAACGCGCCGCTGAAAATAGCGATGGCGGCCAAGGGGGTGAAATTCTGCGGATGGGGGATCAGACGGGTGCTGACTGCCATGGCGACCAGTGCGAACACACACAACAGAAGGTAGTTTAGCTTTAACTTTTTCATTGTTCAGAAGTTTTTTTATACAATGCGATTCACAACTGCAAAGATATGCATAAAGACCATTGCTTCACAGCCCCAAAGAAAAAAAAACAAGACTCACTGAATCAGCAGAAACAATGAATCTTAGAGGGACTGTTTCAAGCCCATGCTATTTTTTGGACAGGAAATCCTTCACTTGATCGGTCGGGACAATGAATTCCTTGAAAGTGTAAGCCCCCGTCTTTTCGGAACGGACCATGCGGATAACTTTCGCGAAATCCTTACCTGTGGATTTCTTTAACGTTGCAACAACCTTTTTTGCCATATCTCAACTTATTTTATTTCTTTATGAACTGTAACCCTTTTCAGATACGGATTGTACTTTTTCAACTCCAAACGCTCAGGCGTATTCTTTCTGTTCTTGGTTGTGATGTAGCGGGACATGCCGGGGACTCCCGATGCCTTCTGTTCCGTGCATTCCAGAATAACCTGCTGTCTTGCTTCCTTGTTTTTCTTTGCCATGACTCTTCTTTGCTTCTTACCGGGCGTTGGGGAACGGTCCCGGATATACGGTTACAAATTATTTTTTCTTATCAAAACGTCCCTTGTACTTGCTGACGAACTTGTCCACACGGCCGGCGGTGTCCACCAGTTTCATCTTGCCGGTGAAGAAGGGGTGCGAGGTGTTCGAAATCTCCAGTTTCACCAAAGGATACTCCTGGCCGTCCTCCCACACGATGGTATCTTTCGTCTTTACCGTGGATTTGCTTAAAAAAGCCACATCGTTGGACATGTCTTTAAAAACAACAAAGCGGTAATCTTTCGGATGAATTTCTGCTTTCATGGTATCTATTTATTATCTGTTTTGGGGTGGAATGTGGGATTCGAACCCACGACCATCGGAACCACAATCCGTTACTCTAACCAGCTGAGCTAAATCCACCATTTTTTGTGAGTGCAAAAGTAAACAATTTTGGAATACGAACACACAAATTGCAAGAATATTTTTTTCGGAAGGACGCTTTTCCAACTGCATCATAGATAGCACATTGGAAAAAGACCGGCTGTCCACCGCCCTTTTCTGCGGAAAAATGCCCCGGTTTTTCGCCCTCTTATCCGGCGCATTTGGAAGCTTTTTCACCCCCGGCCTCGCGTTTTCAAGCCCTGCGCCGCCCTTTCAGGCTATCCCTCCGTGCAGCACGCGCCGTCGTAACCCTTGTTTCCGGCCAAGAAATCACGGACCGCCATGCGCCGCTTGCCGAAAAGCTGCAACTCCCCCACCTCTACGCAGCCGTCCGAGGCGGCGATACGCAAGAAGCGCTTGTCATCAGTTTGCAGCGTCCCTTGGGGAAGCCCCTCGGCATTGGGCACAACCCGCGCCCGGAAAATCTTCAGCAGCACGGGTTCTTCCTCCCCTTTCCGCCGCACCATCGTGAAGGCGCCCGGATAAGGGGAAAGCGCACGTATCTGATTATAGATGGTTTCCGACGGCCTGTCCCAGGCAATGCGGCAATCCTCCTTGAAAATTTTCGGGGCCGAAGGCGGCTCGCTCCCGTCCGTCACCTGCTTCACCGGGCGGCATTCCCCGGCTTCGAGCTGCCGCAGCGTCTCCGCCAACAGCGGCCAGCCCGCCTCTAACAAAGCGTCGTGCAGTTCGCCGCCCGTCTCCTCCGGCGCGATGGGCACCTTTGCGGAAAGCAGCAGCGCCCCTTCGTCCAAACGCTCGTTGATCAGGAAAGTGGTCACACCGCTCTCCTTCTCCCCGTTCATGATGGCCCGCTGTATGGGCGCGGCGCCCCGGTAGCGCGGCAGCAGGGAGGCGTGCAGGTTCACCGTACCTTTGGCGGGCATGCGCCACACCACTTCGGGCAGCATGCGGAAGGCAATCACCACAAACAGCTCGGCTTCAAAGGAGGCCAGTTCCCGCAAAAAAGCCTCGTCCCGCAGGCGGGCGGGCTGCAAAAGCGGAAGGCCGTGCCGCTGCGCCACGGTTTTCACGGCGGAAGGGGTCAGTTTCAAGCCCCGGCCCACCGCCTTGTCCGGCACGGTAACCACCGCGGCCACCTCATGCTCCCCCGATGCCAGCAAACGCTCCAACAGCATGGAAGCAAACTCCGGCGTACCCATAAACACTATCTTCATCTTGCTTGCTTTTCTTAAAATGAACAAACGGCAAAAGTAGCCAAAAAAGCGACACGCCGCGGTGACAGGAGGATTTTTTCCCGTTCAGCAGGGCGCATGGAAACAGGTGTCCGGAAAACGCCGGGACAGCGAGGCGAGTGCAGCGTGCAGGGCCGCTTCCTGCCCCCAGTAATGCATGGGGTGGAAATGGGCGACCTTCACCCGCTCCAGCAGCTGGACCGCGCCACGCTCGCATTCCTTGCCCAAACGGGGATCCAAAGGGAACATCAGATGCTGTATGCGCGGGAAAGCGGCTTGCAGGCTGCGGACCACGGAAAGGAAGCGTCCTTCCATGTCCCGCAGGGAAACTTTCAGGGAAGCCTCCCCTTCGGAGAAGTACCAGTTGTTCAAATCCCCGGCGTGGAACACACAGCTTCCGTCCGGAAGAGACAGGGCGACAGACACCCCCATGTCGGTGGAGGGAAAAGGCGTCAGGCGGAAGTCCGGACAGGCATAGGGCTGCCCGGGACGCAGCACCGCCAAGGGAAGCTCCGGCGGCAACCGCCGTTTTTTCACCACATCGTAGGAAACAATCGCCTTCGGCAAAAGATTGCGGCGGTTCGGCCACGAAAGCGGCTCCGGGTTGCAATGATCCTCATGAAAATGGGAAATCACCAAATAGACAGGTGATTCCGTTTCCGTCAGGCGTTTTTTCAGCCATCCGTCCGGACGGTCCTTCCAGTAATCGAAAACCATCAGAAAGGAAGGGGTCTCCACCAGAAAGCAGCTGTGGCAGACATAGGTGACGCACAGCCCCCGGAGGTAGGCCCGACGCTCCTCCTCGGGAAATTTCTCGATGGCGTAGCGCAAAAGGGTGCGCGGCATGCTGGCATAACGCGGAGCCAGGTAAGCACGCAACCGCGCCCCGTCGCGTTTTCCGGCCTCGCGCAACAGCCAGCCCACCGCCTTGTGGATAAGGTCGTGCGGGTGATGCAGCAGCAAATCGGCGATGGCGTAGGTGTCGTCCAAACGGCCGTGGCGCAAGAACTGCATGGTACTGACAATGCCAATGCGCTGTTCCCAGATTGTCCGCCCCTCCACGGCAAGTTTGCGGAGCAGGGCGGCATCCTTGTCCAACAGCCAGTTACCCAACAGCTCGTAACAGGAAAGATCCACCAGATCCCAGTTGTTCACCGCGTCCAGATGCGCCAAGTAAAAATCAATGCAGCGGCGTTTTTCCTCCACGTCCCGCCCGGCATGACGGAAACGCTGCACCAGTACCAGCAGCGCCGCCAAACGCGCCTCATGGTATTCCGAAGCGAGGCAAGCCTCCAAATCCCCGTCGCTGCAATCGCGCCAAAGCTCCTTGACCACGGTGCGTGTCACCGGCACCTTAACCCCGAGAAAGCGGTCGCCTTCCCCGTATTGCCCGGGGCCGGTCCTGAAAAAACGCGCCAACACCTCCGCCTGCCGTTCGTCGCGGAGGGCTGTCATGCGGTCAAGCAGTCTGTTCATGGCAAAAAACGGTTTTTGATGGTGAAATTTTTTGAAAAACGCAGCCCTTTTCATAATATTGTGGGAAAACGCATCCCTTTTTTGCCTACTTTTGCGTCGGCGAACATGCCCTTGTCCGCAGGAAAACGCCCGAAAAAAAAATGGAAAAACATGGAAAACGCACACAGACCCTCGCAGCGGGAAATCGGTTTTTTCGGAGAGAATGAAGCCGCACATTACTTGGAAGCCAATGGTTTCCGCATTTTGGCACGCAACTGGCGGCACCGCCACTTAGAGGTGGACATCATTGCCGAAGACCGGGATTTCGTCCTGTTTTGCGAAGTGAAGACACGGAAAGACCCGCGTTTCGGGGAACCGGAGACCTTTGTGGACCGCAGCAAGCAGCGACACCTGATTGCCGCCGCCGACCGTTTCATCCGGCAGCACGGCATCCGCAAGGAGGCCCGTTTCGACATCCTTTCCGTCCTCCAAACCCCCGAAGGCTGCCGCATACGCCATTTTCCGGCAGCCTTTTCGCCCCATTGGTGAACAAAAGGCGATGAATTGTGCACTTTTTTCGCAACATTTTTCCTTTGGCTGCGTTATAGAAATTGTTCCAAACAGAAAACACATGGCGAATTACAAGGAAAAACTGCATGCCGTCACCACCTTTGTCTTTGATTTTGACGGGGTGCTGAGCGACGGAAAAGTATGGACGCTTCCCGACGGGGACCAGCTGCGGGCCACGAACGTAAAAGACGGATATGCCCTGCAATACGCACTGAAAAGAGGCTACCGCGTCTGCGTCATCTCCGGAGGGTACTCGGAAAGCATGCGCAACCGCTACCGGCAGTTCGGCGGCATGGACATCTTTCTTTCCGTGGCCGACAAAAGCCGCTGCCTCCAACAGTACATGGAGGAGAAAAAACTGCGCAAGGAAGAGGTGCTCTGCATGGGCGATGACATTCCGGACCTCCCCATCCTACAGGCTTCCGGACTGAAAGCCTGCCCGGCGGACGCGGCCGTGGAAATCCAGGAGACCGTGGATTACATTTCGTCCTTCAAGGGCGGGGAAGGCTGCGTGCGGGACGTGATCGAGCAGACCCTCCGCTGCCAGGGACAATGGTTCAAAGAGGACAGCCATCTTTGGTAAAATGAAAAAAAGAACGCTGACATACAGCTTATTATTTCTATTCCTCCTGGGAATGTCGGTTTCCTGCCGCCACGCGGAAACGGAGGAAAAACGGACGGTGTTCCGCTACAACGAGTCGGCGGGCATCACCTCTTTGGATCCGGCTTTCGCCAAAGACCAGGCCAACATCTGGGCCTGCAACCAATTGTTTAACGGCTTGGTGCAACTGGACAGCCAGCTGCGCGTGCAGCCCTGCATCGCCCGGAACTGGAGCGTTTCCGAGGACAAGAAGACCTACACCTTCCTTCTCCGCAAGGACGTGCGCTTCCACGAAACGGAATTTTTCCCCCTCGACACGCCCCGCGTAGTGAAGGCCGCCGACGTGGTGTACAGTTTCCAACGCATTACCGACCCGCAAACCGCCTCGCCCGGAGCCTGGATTTTCCAGTTGGTGGACACGCTTCCGGACGGGCGCAAGGCTTTTGAGGCGATAGACGACACCACCCTGCGCATCCGCCTGAAAGAGAGCTTCCCGCCTTTTCTCGGCATGCTCAGCATGCAGTATTGCGCGGTGGTGCTGCCGGAAGCCGTGGAACATTTCGGCAAGGATTTCCGGAAACACCCGGTGGGCACGGGCCCGTTCCGCATGAAAATGTGGAAGGAAGGCGTGAAACTGGTCTGCACGAAAAACCCGCTTTATTTTGAAGTGGAAAACGGAGAGCGGCTGCCCTACTTGGACGCGGTGGCCGTCACCTTTATCGTGGACAAGCAGTCTGTGTTCATGGAGTTTGTGAAAGGCAATCTGGATTTCATGTCCGGTCTGGACGCTTCCTACAAGGACGAGCTGCTGGACAAGGAGGGAAAGCTCAACCCCAAATACGCCGGCCGCATCCGCATGCTGGGCACGCCCTACCTGAACACCGAATACCTCGGCTTCCTGATGGACCCCAAAGCCAAGGGGGCCGCCAATAACCCGCTAATGAAAAAAGCAGTGCGCCAAGCCATCAATTACGGTTTCGACCGGGAGAAAATGCTGCGGCACCTGCGCAGCGGCATCGGCATTCCCGGCTGCAAGGGCATGATACCGCCCATTCTGCTTCCCGAAGGGGAAAAAGCAGACTACGGCTATACCTACCAGCCCAAACGGGTGCGGGCGCTGCTGGCCGGGGCGGGCTATCCGGACGGGAAAGGCCTCCCGGTGATTCCGCTCTACGTTTCGGAAAGCTACATGGACATTATGGAATACATCGCCCACGAGGTGGAGCAGTTCGGCATCCGCCTGCAAGTGCTGAAAATACAGCCCGCCATGCTGCGGCAGTTCATCTCCCAATCGGAAATCCCTTTCTTCCGCGCCTCCTGGATAGCCGACTATCCGGACGCGGAAAACTACCTTTCGCTGTTCTACGCCCCTAACTTCTGCCCCAACGGGCCCAATTACACCCATTACCGCAACCCCGCCTTCGACCGCCTGTACGAGCAGTCCCAGCACACGCTGAACGACAGCCTGCGCCAAGCCCTGTACCTGCAAATGGACCGCTTGCTGATGGAGGACGCGCCCGTGGTGGTGCTTTACTACGACCAGGTGCTGCGCTTCATCGGAAGCGATGTCCGCCAAATGGAGACCAACGCCATGAACCTGCTGACGCTCAAACGGGTGAAAAAAGACAAAACGGCGAAACGCAAAAGGGCCTAAAACGCAATGTACGTATACACCGGGAAATGGTCGGAGGCCTGCTTCCGCAGGACGGAATGCCCCCAATTGTCCAAAGAGGCGGAATAGAACACATAATCGATGCGGAAACGGAGCAGACGGTTCAGCACAAAGGTGTTTCCTCGCCCCTTTCCGCTATGCACCTGGGCATCCTTCAGGCACTTGCCAAACTGCCGGTAGGTGTAGGACCAGGGCGTGTCGTTGAAATCCCCGCAAACCACCACCGGATAGGGCGAGCGCGCCACATGAGCGACAATACTGTCCACCTGCAGGCAGCGGATGCCATAGGCGGCACGCAGTTTGCCAAACATGCGCCGGGAGCCGACGGAGAACTCCTCCCCTTCCGTCTCCCCGTTCGCCGTGGTCCACCGCTGCGCAAAATCGTAATCATCCTTCTGCAATTGCACAGACTGCAAATGCAGGCTGTACACCCGCAAGGTGTCCTTCCCCACTTTCAAATCCGCATACACCGCGCTGTAACCGTTCCATAGCGGGGAGGCGTCGGAAACCACGCCCCCTTGCAGCACGGGATAGGCAGAAAGAATGACATTGACCCCGGAGAGAGAGGTGCGCTCCGCAAGTGCCGGATAGGCGTAGCGTAAGTGCGGCAATTTCTGGTGCAGCAGGGGAATGGTGGGGAAAGCGGTAGCCAAATGGCAGAACTCCTGCATGCAGAGAATGTCGGGCTTCACCCTTTCCATCACATCCAGCATGGTGTCCCGGGACGCGGCGGACACATTCCCGCCCTCTTTGGCATTCGTCTGGTAGCGGCCGAACAGCTGCACATTGTAGGACATCACCTTCGTCACGGGACGGTCCTCCGGCACCGGCTCCAGATTTCCTCCGTACTGGTAATAACGGAGCAGGTAATGGATTCCCACCCCTATGCAAAGCAGGGAAAGCAGGGCCATGCGGCGGCGCTGCACCAGCCAATATACTGCAAAAAACAGATTCAACAGCAGCAGAAAGGGGTACGCCAGCCCGGCAAAGGCGAAAAACACGCTGGACGCCGGGGAGATGAAATCCGCCATATAGGCCGAAAGCAGCAGCAGCGCGGCCAGGACGTTCAGCACGACCGCCAGCGCATTCAGCAGGGAAAACACTTTCTTTCCGGCCATTTACCAACGGGTGTTTTTGTGACTGCTGCGGAAAAGGAAATCCTTCTCCTCCTTGGTGAGGTGTTCGTATCCGGAACGAGAGATTTTCTCCAGAATCTCATCCATTTTCCGGCGTTCCGCAGCCTGCTCGGCGCTGAACTCGTCATCGGTCTTGGCACGACGCCCCCGTCCGGCGAAAGAGAAATCGTCCTCATAGCGGTAGGAAGGCTGGCGTTCCTGCCTGCGCCACATCCAAATCAGCAGCAAGCCGAAAAGCATGCCGCCCAGATGGGCGAAATGGGCCACGCCGTCGGAGGTGCCCAACACGCCGGAAGCCAATTCCACCAAACCGAAAATCACCACAAACCATTTGGCGCGGATGGGGAGAAGGAAATACAGGTATATGCGGTCGTTGGGGAAAAGCACGCCGAAAGCCAGCAGCAAGCCGTAAATGGATCCGGAGGCGCCCACAATGTTCGGCAGGCTGACATAATAATCCAAATAGTCCGTCAGAAATTCCCGTATGCTTTCCTGCAAACACACGTTGTCCGGCTGCATGGCGAGCATGGGCAGCTGGTTCTGGAAGTCCGTGAATCGCATCCAGATTTCGCCCGAACGCGCGTTGAGCGCAAACTGGTGCTGCTGCAGCAGCGCTTGCAAATTTTCCGGACTGACCGTGTCTATGCAGTTCTTCAGCAAGGCCACATCGGGACCGAACTGCACGGAAACGACAAGGTAATGCGTCATGGCCGCCCCTATGCCGGTAATCAGATAGTAGAACAGAAAACGGCGGGAACCCCAGTAATTCTCAATGACTGAACCAAACATCCACAATGCGAACATATTGAAAAACAAATGCTCGAAGTTTCCATGCATGAACATGTAGGTCAGAAACTGGAAGGGATAGAAATGGGAGGACCGGAAATAGTGCAGTCCGAAAAAATCGTTCATGTCAAAGCCGAAGGTCCCTTTCGCCACCACCATGGCAAAATAGCACAGCGTGTTGATAATCAAAAGATTTTTCGTTACCACGGGCAGAAAGGAAAACCGGCCGGGGGAATAGGTGTCGCTCATGTTTCTTGTCGGTGTCTGTTTTTTGATTATTTTTGCAGTTTGATAAACGATAGCGACATGGCTTTATTGCCTTCTTTTTACAGAAAAACACGGGCGGCGGCTTTCCTGCTGCTCTGCGGCCTGGCTTTCTGCGGTTTCGCGCAGGAGCGGAAGCCGGACGCCAAGGCGCTGGAAGCGGTTTTCGGCAGCAATGCGCCTTTCCGCCTGCTGCTCCCCCAAGAGCGCACGGACACTTCCTTGGACGCTTTTTATTACAGCGTCGGGGATCGCTACGCCGTGTCGCACAGCCTTGTCCGGGACGGCGAACAGCGGCGGCTTGCGGACGGAAGTCTGGTGTACCGCATGGCCTTCCAGGCGCCGCAGGCGAAATTCATGGACTTGTCCTTCCGGCGCTTCCACCTGCCCAAAGGCGGCTACGCCTACCTGCTCAACCCGGAGAACGGAGACTGCCGGGGCCCCTACCTGCCGGAAGACATTAAGGACAGCCTGGGCTTCAGCACGGACCTCCTCCTTGGGGAAAGGGCGGCGCTGCTGTGCCACGTGCCTGCGGGCGGCGAGGACAGCGTGAACATCCGCCTGCACTGTGTGGTCGCCGGGCAGAAAGCCTTTTTCAACGGGGAAGAGACCCCGGCCTGCCTGATCAACACCGCCTGCGAGGAAGCCCAGGCCTATGGCGACATTGTTCATGCGGTGGTGCTGATTTACATGGACGGCTACCTGTGCAGCGGCACCCTGATCAACAACACCGCCCAGGACGGCACGCCTTACGTACTGACCGCGGCCCATTGCATGGAAAACCTCAACTATCCGAACTACGGCGGATGGAAATTCTATTTTAACATTGCCTCCGCCTCCTGCGCCTCCAACACCGACGGGCCTTCCCCCTTCGACTGGAACGTACAGGTGATGATCGGCTGCCAGTTGATGGCCAAAGGGAAGAACTCGGATTTTCTGCTGCTCAAGCTGAACCGGCAGGTTCCGGACGCCTACCAGGCCTTCTACAGCGGCTGGGACCGGCGCAACAGCCCCCCGACCCAAGGCATGGTCGGCATACACCACCCCAAAGGCGACTACAAGAAAATCAGTTTCAGCGGGCAGAAACCCGTCACGGACGACTGCCGGGAAATCGGTTTTCCGCGCCAAGCCTTTTGGAAATTCGCATGGGACAGGGGCATGACCTTTCAAGGATCCTCCGGCTCGGGACTGTTTGAGAAACAGAGCCACCGGCTGATCGGCACCCTGACCGCCATCAACGATGTGGGCTGCAACAGCCCGACCTCCCACCGCCTCAGCTGGTACGGCAAGCTCTCCTACCACTGGTTCGCCAACGAGGAGACGGACCCCAAGCAGCAACTGCGTCCCTGGCTGGACCCCATCGCGTCGGGAGCCCTTTATATAAATGGAAGCTATTTTCCCAAACAACCGGTGAAAATCCAAACACCCGACTCCGTCCGGCTGAAAATCTACCCCAATCCTGTCACGGACGCGCTGCACCTGCAAAGCGCCGAGCCTTTGCTGTCAGTGGAAATCATTTCGGCGCAAGGCTGCTGCCTGCGCCGCATCGCCCCCTACGACACCGAAAAAAACATTCCCCTTTCCGACCTCCCGAACGGCATCTATGTGCTGAGGGTGCGCGGCGTGCAACAGGTCTGGCACCGGAAAATCCTATTGGCACACCCTTGAGCATGAATTGTCCCCGCGTGTTTTTCGCCATTCCGGCCATGGATGAGCTGGAGGATTTGGGCGCCACCCTCGCCTGCATCGCCATGCAGGACTATCCGGGCGACATACAAGTGTATGTCTGTGTGAACCAGGCGGAAGGAAGCAAAGAGGACCCAAAGCGCCGGGCCCTTTCCGCCCGCAACCTCGCCCTGTGGGAGCGACTAAAGGAAAATCCCTGGGGAATTGCACTGCATCCCATCGACCGTTTTTCCGAAGGCAAGGCGTGGAAAGGCAAGCGGAAAGGCGTGGGCATGGCCCGCAGAAGCTGCGTGGAGGCCTTGCTTCCCCAAGCCGCCGACAGTGACATCCTCATCCACATGGATGCCGACACCTTGTTCTCCCCCTCCTACGTCCGCCGCATGGTGCAGGCTTTCCGCAACCCGCGCACCGACGCGGCCACCCCGGCCTACTACCATCGCCTGAGCGGCTGCACGGAGCAGGACAGGGCCATCCTCCGCTATGAAATCTACCTGCGCTGCTACCTTCTCCAATTGCTGCGCATCGCATCGCCCTATGCCTTCACGGCCTTGGGCTCGGCCATCTGCTGCAAGGTGGGAAGCTACCGCAAGGTGGGCGGCTTCGACAGCCAGGAAGCGGGAGAGGATTTTTACTTTTTGCAGAAAATCGCCAAATGCGGGCAGGTGGACATACGTCCGCACGCCACCGTATACCCCTCCTCCCGCGTGTCAGAACGGGTCCCTTTCGGCACCGGCCCGGCCATACGCAGCTTGCTGCGGAACGAAAGCGCACGCTATCCCGTTTTTCCGCCGGAGGCGTTTGACGCGATACAGGAAACCTACCTTCGGATTCCGGAGCTGCAGAAGGGCGCGGTGTCCACTCCCCTTACGGATTTCATGGACAGTGCCTTGGGGAAGGAGGAAGGTTGGGAAAGGCTGCGCCGCAACTACCCCACGCTGCCGGCCTTCACCAAAGCCTTCCACCAGAAAGCCGACGGGCTGCGCCTCTTCCAATTCCTGCGACGCTA
This sequence comes from Bacteroidales bacterium, assembly GCA_017613015.1. Classification (GTDB taxonomy): domain Bacteria; phylum Bacteroidota; class Bacteroidia; order Bacteroidales; family WCHB1-69; genus UBA1195. The sequence continues at coordinate 13,387 of JAGAEQ010000040.1, forward strand.
CGCCGAAACCCATCCGGCCACGAACGAGACCAATTTTCGGAAAACCTTGATTTCCTTAGGTATGGAAGAAAGCTGTCCGGACAAGGGCTTCCGCTTCGAAACGGCCGGCATAGGCGAGCTCAACGCCCTGCGCGACGCATGCAAAAAGCGGGAAGACGCCTGGAGGCTGCTCCCCGCTCTGAAAAAATAAGCCCAACGAGTGAACTAACGGGCCTGTTTCTGGTATTCCTCCAACAGCTGCCTCTGCTCCTGACGGTTACGGTCGGCCTGCTGTATCTGTTTCTCCAGTTTGTTCTGCTTGGACACAAGTTTCTGGTACTCTTTTTCGGCTTTCTCGTAGACCTTTTTCTGGTCTTCCACCCTATAGGTCTGCGCCAGCAGATCCACATCCTTTTCCAGACTGGCCATGTAGCGGATCACGGCGGCAGCCTCCGTATCGGTCTCCGTCACGAAATTGCCGTTCTCCTTCTCCACGAAGAAATACAGGTTGGCACTCTTGCCCACGCTTTCCACCCTGGTGTACAAGGTGGCGTTCTGCAAACCGATGCTGCGGTTGTTCACTTTGCTGTACACCATGGTGCCGGAAACGGATTTCCCTTTGATTTTGTCTTTTTTAAGGCGTTTGGCCACGGCTTCCTCCACTATTTTTCGCGGATGGTCCACCGCCATGGAGAAGGCGGGGCGCACATCTTTGTTCAAGGTGGCGGTGACACAGCTGACCTGCTGCGCGAAAGCCATCACATTCAGTCCAAAAAGGACCATCAGTAAAACACATGCTCTTTTCATCATCTTTTTTTTATAATTAAATGGTTTCTTTTTGCCATTTTACTGCGGCAGGACCCGGACTTTCCGCCGGACGGGCCGCTTTCAAACTGCAAAGGTACACATTCGGCGCATACGTTTGCGGGCTTTGCGCATTTTTTTCCATCCTCCCGCCCTTTCCTATTGCTTTTTGGTTTACTTTTGCAAGCTTTGAACAACCGGAAAAGGCTGTCTACAGGCTTTTTCAAACGCTTGACATTCATGAAGAAGACATTCAAAATCATCGGAATTTCCCTCGCCTCCCTCATCGGGGCGCTGCTTCTGCTGCTGCTTTGCTTCCCGGGACCTCTGGCCAAAGGCTTTCTGCACTGCTACGACGAGGCCCTGACAGGTCGGCAGGCCGAAATCGGGAAAATCAAAGTGAACGTGCTGACCGGCTCGCTGCGCATCTACGATTTCCACCTCAAGGAGAAGGACGCGAAAACCGATTTCGCCGCTTTCGACACCTTGGACGTCTCCCTGCGGCTGCGCAAACTGCTTCGCTCGGAAGTCCACATCCCCCATATCTGGCTCAGCGGTTTGGACGTGCGCATCGTGCAAAACGACAGCGACTTCAATTTCAGCGACCTGATGGAACGCTTTGCCTCCGACACCACCGACACCAGCAGCTCCGACTGGAAAATCGGCATCTACGACATCCGGCTTGCCAAGGGCCGCCTCCGTTACCACGACAGGGCGAGGAACAAGTCCTGGGAGCTCAATCGCCTGCACCTCAACGTCCCCGGCATCTATCTAGACGGAAAGAACAGCACCGACGCCGGGCTTTCGCTGGCCTTTGCCGACCACGGCAGCCTGACGACCAAAGTGCAATATAACATGGGCAGCAACGACTTCGAAGTCCGCGTGGACCTCCGGCGTTTCGCCTTGGAGAACCTCAAGCCCTACCTCACGGAACAACTGCGCCTCAGCGGCATTTCCGGCGATTTCAACGGAAACATCCATGTCAAAGGCAACTTGGACGACATTCTCAACCTGGAGACAGACGGCACGGTTTCCTTGGAAGCCCTGCGCGTGACCGACGCCCAAGGCGCCCCCGTCGTGGCCTTGCAGAAACTGGAAGCGGGCATAGCGCGCATCAACCCTAAGGAAAACACCTACATCATCGACCACATCCTTTTGGACGGCTTCACCTCCCATTACGACAGCTACGCCAACGGGCAAAGCAATTTCTCCCGTCTGCTGCCAGCCGAAACCAAGCCTGCGGAAAAACAGGAGGAGCCCGCACCGGCCCCAAGCACCCCTGCGAAGGACACACCGCCTATGCAGCTGCTAGTCAAGAGCCTGCGCGTGGAGAACACCCACTTCACCTACAACGATTTCACCATGGAGGACGCTTTCTGTTTCCCCTTGACAAACATACAAATCCATGCCGACAGCCTGCAACTCGACGGAAACAACCGGATGACAGTACGCGCCGGTCTTCCCGGAGGCGGACGCGCCCTTATTTCCTGGAAAGGCGCTTTGGACGACCTGAAAACCTACCAGAATTTGTTTGTCTCCATTAAAAACCTGAACATGAAACAATTGTCTCCTTACGTGGTGCATTACTTAGGGTATCCGCTCACGGACGGAGTCTTCTCCTTCACTAGCCAGAACATCCTGAAACACTCCCTTTTGGAAGGGGAAAACAAGCTGGACATCCACAAACTGAGCGTGGGGGACAAACGGAGCGACGCGAACCCGGAAGTCCACATTCCGCTGAAAGCCGCCGTTTACATCCTGAACGACAAGGACGACAACATCCGCTTGGACATCCCCGTCAGCGGGGACATCGACAATCCGGAATTCTCCTATATGAAAATTGTGTGGAAAACCTTGGCCAACCTCTTGGTCAAAGTGTCGGTCTCGCCCCTGCGCTACCTCGCCGACGCGGTCGGCATCAACAGCGACGCCTTGGAGAAAATGGACATAGACCCGCTGCAATTCGACTTCACCTCCGAACAGTACGACTTTTTGTCCCAACTGGCCGGACTGGCCCAAACGGACACCAACATTCTCCTGCAAATGGAGCAGCAGGTGGATTGGGAAAAAGCCGCGCACGCCCTTTCGCTGTACTATGTCAAACGGGACTACTACCTGATGCAGCATCCGGACAAGCAGGGATACCGCCTGCAATTGGTGGACTTCCAGAAAATCAGTGCCATCAATGTCAAGGACTTGGACTTCACCACCTACCTTGACGACAAGACAGGGGAAGCCGGTTCCGGAAAAAGCGTGGAGGCACAGGCGGAAATCCTCTACCCGCTGTCCCTCACGCGAAAAGACGCCGCCTCCGTCGCGGAACGGCGGAACCAGTACATACGGTATTATTTGATCAAACAATCCGGTTTGCGGGAGCGTCAGCTGGAAATCCGCACCGTGGAGGAAAACGCCACGGAAAACTGCTACCGCATCCAGAGCTCCCTTCGGGAAGAATAACATAACAGTATGAAAAACAATAAAATCCTTCTAATTCTCCTTCTTTGCCTTGCGTTCGCCGCCTGCAAAAAAGAGGAACCCGCACAGCCCGGCACGACACCCTCCGAAAACAACCGCTACCTTGTCCAGGTGCTGGAGGACCGCCGCATGACCGCCGAAGAGGTGCGCAACTGCTGCCAGGAGATGGCGGGAAGCACCGTGAACCTTTCCCTGTTCAAAATCCCCTGGCACGATGTCCGCATACTGACCTTGAAATACCGGACCACGGACGGGCAGGGAAAACCCGCGGAGGCCTCGGGCGTGCTCGCCTTCCGCTCCGACATAGACCATTTCGACGGCATCTACTCCGTGCAGCATGCGACCTGCGAGCTGAAAGACGCACCTTCGAGACTGACATTCAGCCTTGAAGCCACTGTCTGCATGTGGAACTACATTGTCTGTGAAGCCGACTACATGGGCTACGGCTATGCCGAAACCGCCGACCGCTTCATCCCCTACCTGAACGCGGAATGCGCCGGAAACAACTGCCGCGACATGCTGTACGCCGCCAAAGAGTACCTCGCCTCCCAACAAATTGCCTACACGGACAGCACCCACCTTATCGGCTATTCCCAGGGCGGCGCGGCGACCATCGCCCTGTTGCGGGCCCTGGAGGCGGAATCCTACCCCCGCATCGGAAGAATCAACGCCGGAGGATGCCCCTTCAGCCTGCGGACCACCCTGCAAGAGGTGATGAAAGACTCCGCCGCCTACAGCAACTACCGCAACCCCGTCTACGCCCTGCTGATTTTCCGTTCCATGGACGAAAGCTACCAATTGCACCTGGACTGGAGCAAACTCTTCAAACCGGGCTACGAGCGAGCCATCGACTGGCTGAGTTCCAACACTTTTGCAGAAATGAACCAGCTGCTTGGCCACAACGCCCGGGCCTTCCTCTCCGATGACTTTTTCCGCATTCCCGAAGGCGACAGTCTCAATCCGGAACTCTCCAGGCTGTACGCGGCCTGCGACCGCAACGACCTTGTCCGGCACTTCGCCCCGCAGCATCAGGTGAACCTTTTCCACACCCCGCACGACGACATTGTGGCCTACGCCAACGCGCAGCAGGCCGTCCAGGCCCATTCGGCCTACCACCTCACCAATCTCTCCGCCAACAACCATTTCAACGGGATTTTCGAGTTCTACCTGCACATTCTGCTGACCCACCCGTAAGCGTTTCGGAAAGGGACTTCGGCACCCGGAGAAAGGGCGCAACATTTTTTTAACGGCGCACATACGCGGCATTGATTTTAATGCTATCTTTGCAGCCGTTGAAAAATGAATGGCAAATTGTATTCCATGATTAAGAAAAGCATTGTTTTTCTTTTGGTTGTGCTGTTTTCCGCCGGAGGAGTCCAAGGCTACGCCCAAAGCAAAAAAGGCGATACCACCCCCCGGAAATACCGGAAATACAAAACCAAGGAGGCCAAATTCGAAGCCGCGAAGACTTTTTACCACAAAGGAATGTACCTGAGCGCCGCCGAACTCTTCGAGCAGGTGTACCCGCTTTTCATGGGAACGGTGCAGGGCGACTCCATCCTTTTTCTGTTCGCGGACAGCTACTACAAAAACGGAGACTACCTGATGGCCGCCTTTCATTTCAACGATTTCACAAAAAAATACCCTTTCTCCCCCCGTGCCGAAGAGGCCGCTTTTCTGGCCGCCAAAGCCCATTTCCTGAACGTGCCGGCCTACAACCTGGACCAGACCGACGCTTTTCTGGCCAAGGACGGACTGGAGAGTTTTATGGAAAATTATCCGCAAAGCCGTTTCGGCAGCGAATGCAACGCCATGTTGGACAGCATACGCAACCAATTGGCGCACAAAGCCTACGCAACGGCATACATGTATTATAACATCGGAAAGTACGCCTCGGCGCACATCGCGTTCAACAACCTGCTGAAAGACTACCCGGGGTCGCCCTATACCGAAAAAGCCCTGTTTTACATGGTGAAAAACAGTTTCGAGTATGCGGAGAACAGCGTCCCCGCCCGACAGGCGGAACGCTACCAGCAGGCGGCGGACTGCTACCGCAGGCTGGAGTCCGGATTTCCAGACTCCCCCCATCTCTCCGAAGCGAAGAAAATAGCGGAGGAGGCCGTCCGCAAAAGGGAAAAGATTTTGCAATAAAGCTAAAACATTATAAAAACATATGGATTACAAGAAAGTAAAGACTGACACCAACGCCGTCACCCGTGACATCACGCAATTCGACGAACAGACCGGAAACATTTACGAAAGCGTGGCGATATTGTCCAAACGGGCCAACCAGATTGCCATGGACCTGAAAGAGGAGCTCAACAAGAAAATCGAGGAGTTCGGCATCACCAAGGACACCGGGGACGAAATCAGTGAGAACAAGGAGCAAATCGATTTGGTAAGGCATTACGAAATGCTTCCCAAACCCACCCTGCTGGCCGTTCAGGAATTCATCAACAAGGAAGTGTATTTCCGCGAAGAGGACGAAAACTAAGGCCATGACCAAAGGGCATATTCTGGTGGGAATCACCGGCGGCATCGCCGCCTACAAAACGCCGCTGCTCATCCGCCTGTTTGTGAAGGCGGGCTATGAGGTCCGGACGGTGGTCACCCGGAACGCCCTGGAGTTTGTCACCAAAAGCACATTGGAGACACTGAGCAACAACCCTTTAAATATCGACTTATTTTCCGCCGCAACGGAAAACGGCATACGCCACATCTCCCTGTACGAATGGGCTGACGCCGCCATTGTGGCCCCGGCCACCGCAAACTGCATCGGCAAACTGGCCTCCGGCATCGCCGACGACCTGCTGTCCACCACCCTGCTCGCCTTCCGCAAGCCGCTCTTTCTGGCCCCGTCCATGAATGAGAACATGTACCTTCATTTTTCAACACAAAAAAACATCGCGTACTTGCAGGCACAGGGCATACACATCATCGAACCGGAGGAAGGCTTTCTCGCCTGCAAGGCGCAAGGCAAGGGACGCATGGCCGAACCCGAGCGTCTGTTCTCCATCGTGGACCAAAGCCTGCATCCGGCCGCCACAGCCCCCAAACGGAAAGCCCTCGTGAGCGCGGGCCCCACCTATGAGGCGGTGGACGCCGTCCGTTTCATCGGCAACCGCTCTTCCGGAAAAATGGGCTACTGCATCGCCGAGGCCCTTGCCCGCCACGGGATGGAAGTGGAATTGGTCAGCGGGCCCACCCACCTGGCCTGCCCCCGCCCCGACATCCGCCTGACGCGAGTGGAGAGCGCGGAAGAAATGTACCGGGAAACCGAAAAGCGGGCGAAGGACGCGGACGTGGTGGTCATGGCCGCCGCCGTCGCCGACTACCGTCCGGCCCATCCGGCGCCCAACAAGCTGAAAAAGAAGACAGCGCATCTTACCATCGACTTGGAACCGACGACCGACATACTGAAAAACCTCGCCGCCCGCAAACGTCAGGGACAGGTGTTTGTCGGCTTCGCGCTGGAGACGGACAACGAGGAGGAGAACGCCCGGCGCAAGCTGAACGAAAAGAACGCGGACATGATTGTCCTGAACTCCTTGCATGACGAGGGGGCCGGCTTCGATGTCCCCACCAACAAGGTCTCGCTGCTCCTGCCCAAGCAAGAAAGCATACACCTGCCCTTGATGAGCAAGGAAGACGTAGCTGAACACATTGTGAATGAGATTGTAAACACACTAATACCCAAGGAATGAAAGCACGACACACCCTTTTCGTCCTGCTGATTTGCTGCTGCATACTGCCCACCCGTGCGCAGGAACTGCTGGCACACGTGACCATCAACACCAAAAGCATTCAGGGGGAGGACGCCTCCCTGTTCACCCGCTTGGAGCAGGATTTGACGACCTTTCTCAACGAAAGGCGTTGGACCAACCTGACATTCAAGCAAGAAGAGCGCATCAAATGCAACGTGCAGCTGATTTTGGACGGCAAAAACGGAGACAATTATTCGGGACACCTGGTGTTTCAGATGAGCCGCCCCGTCTTTAACTCCACCTACACCTCCAACCTGCTGACCATACAGGACGACGACGTCACCTTCACCTACTCCAATTCCCAAGGCTTTGACTACGACGACAACAGCTTCATGTGGAACCTCTCGGCCATCATGGGGTTTTACGCCAACCTGTTTTTGGGCATCTACTTCGATTCCTTCTCCCCCTTGGGAGGCACGCCCTTTTTCAACCAATGCCAGAACATCATCGGCTATTCCCAGAACCAGGGGAGCGGCTGGGCCGGGAACGACAGCAAGTCCAAACGCAACCGCTACTGGCTGTGGGAGAACATCACCAACCCCTCCTACGTGGATTTCCGGAATTTCTACTACAAATACCACCGCTTGGGCATGGACGTGCTTTCCTCCAACCTGACCGGCGGCGTGGGGACTGTCATGGAAAGCCTGAAACTGCTACAGGAAATCAACAAGACCAAAAGCAACCTGTACTTCACCTCCATTCTGATGACGTCCAAGAGCGCGGAACTGATCAACGTGTTCTCCGGCGCGCCGGAAGCGCAGCGCCATGAAGCACAGAGCATTCTCACCCAACTGGATCCGGCAAACGCCAACAAATACGCCAAACTGGAATAAACCCGCCGACCCATGCTGCAACTGCTGAGCATAAGCAACTACACCATCATCCCCTCCCTTTCCATCCGCTTCGGGGAAGGCTTTTCGGTGATTACCGGAGAAACCGGCGCCGGAAAATCCATATTGCTGGGAGCCCTGTCCCTGGTGCTGGGGCAACGGGCGGACACTTCGGTCTTGGGGGACAAGACAAAAAAAAGCGTGGTGGAGGCAGTGTTCCGCATCAAAAACTACGGATGGGAGGATTTTTTCACCGAAAACGACATTGACTATGATGAAGAATGCCTGCTGCGCCGGGAAATCACCCCTCAGGGAAAGTCCAGGGCCTTCATCAACGACACGCCGGTGCCTTTGAACGTGCTGCGCCAACTGGCGGAGCGTCTGGTGGACATCCATTCCCAGCACGCCAACCTGCTGCTCCGGGACAAGCATTTCCAGCTGCGGCTGATTGACCAGTTCGCCCACCTGCAAAAAGAGACGGAAACCTACCGGACGCATTACGGGGAATACCTCCGTTTGCAGCAGCAATATCATAAATTACAGACAGACAAACCGCTACAGGATACAGACTACCTTTCCTTCCTGCTTCAGGAGCTGGAACAGGCCCGCTTGCAGCAAGGCGAGCAGCAAGCCTTGGAGGAGGAGATGGAAAGCCTTCAGCACGCGGAGGAAATCAAGCAGGAGCTCTACACCTCCCACCAGCAGCTTTCCGGCGGGGATCAGAACCTTGTCCTGAATATGCAAAACATTCAGCGCCAGCTTCAGCACGCGGCCAAACACAAAGCGTCGCTGCAGGTGTTGGCGGAACGCATGCAAAGCATCTGCATTGACACGGAGGACCTGTCCCGCGAAATCCAAAGGGAGGAGGAGAAAACCGCCTGCTCCCCGGAACGGGCCGACACCGTGCGCGAACGCTTGGATTTGCTGTACGGGCTGCAACAGAAGCACAAAGTGCGGGACGAGGCCGGACTGATAGAAAAACAGCAGGAGCTCCAAGGCCTGCTGCAAGGAGCCGCCGATGCGGAAGCCGAAGCGGAATCCCTGCGCAAAGCCATCGCCGCCAAGGAAAAAGAGCTTTCCTCCTTGGCCGGGGCGCTGCACCAGAAACGGGAAGCGGCACTGCCGGAAATGCAGCAGGCCGTAGTCGGACAGTTGCAGCGCATGAACATGCCCCACGTCCGCACCCTCGTCCGGCTGGAAACAGTTCCCTTCGGAGAGAACGGATGCGACGAGGCCGAGTTTCTGTTTTCCGCCAACGCCGGAACACCGCCGCAGCCATTGTCCAAAATCGCCTCCGGCGGGGAAATATCCCGTATCATGCTGGCCCTGAAAGCCTTGATTTCCCAGAAAAACATCCTGCCCACCATCCTCTTCGACGAAATCGACAACGGGGTTTCCGGAGAGGTGTCCTCCAAAATGGGGGATGTCATGCGCAACATCGCCCGCTACAGCCAGGTCATCGCCATCACGCACCAGGCGCAGATTGCCGCCAAAGCGCCGCAGCACTACCTGGTGTACAAGGAAACCGCGGACGGTCACACCCGTTCGGACATCCGCCGTCTGAACGAAGCGGAAAGCCTGTCTGAAATCGCCCAAATGCTTGGCGACGGCAAGGTGACGCCAAGCTCCCTGCAAATGGCGGAAACGCTCCGCAAGGCCTGAGTCGGATGCAAAAAAAAGCGGGCGGCGAAGGCAAACACCCGGCCAAGCCACGGCAGTCCCAAAGCCAATTTTATCATTTCGAAAAGGTTATACCGATAAAAAATATTTCCCCTCGGGCAAAAAAGCTACGGCTTTTTTGTTTACTTTTGCATACATGAACATCGCGGAGTAGAGCAATGGTAGCTCGTCGGGCTCATAACCCGGAGGTTGCAGGTTCGAGTCCTGCCTCCGCAACCAAATCCACTTTGCCATCAGGCAATTTTGATGTATTACCGTAAAAAACACCTCGCATGAAACGTAGTTTGGTATTCGTCTCGCTGTTGGCAGCTTTTGCCTTCTTTTTCCGCATCACACCAACGCAGGCCCAACGCATACCTCCGACCACCAAGAACTGGGGCCCCACTTTTATCACCAATCCCGTATTTCTTCAAGGTTTCGGAAACATTCACATCACCAATAAGGAGAGCGGTATCGCCCGTGACTTCAAAAACAGCATTTCCGTAGCCGGAGTATCCCAAACCGTTGGGTACCAATTCTCCCCGGCCATCATCGCCGGTGTGGGCGTGGGCTTTGAGTACTGGACGAGCTGCCGCAACGCCTTCGTGCCCATCTATGCCGACCTGCGCGTGAACATCGGTGACGCCCCCATCGCGCCGCAGTGGTACCTCAACGTGGGTTACGCCAACCGCTGGTACATTGACTCCAAGCCCTATGTCTCTGACAAACTGGGCAACAGCAAGACCTACGTCATCCACGGCGACAAATCCGGGCTGATGGCGGAAACCGGTATAGGTGTCAAGGCCCAAGTGTCCCAAGAGGTGGCCATCGTCCTGTCCGGCATCTTCAAGATGCAGGAATCCTCCGTCAAATTCTACGAGGGGGACGAGGAGCTGACCAACATGAAGCCCTTGCTTGTCAATACGAGCGAGCACAATTGGTACACTTTTGCCGGCATCAAGGCAAGCATCATCTTCTAACGCCTTCCGCTTCCATGAGCAGACAATGCATCCTTTGGATATGCGTTCTTTGCTGCCTCACTTCCTGCGTATCAAAAAAAAAATACGTGGCGCTGGAAGCTGCCCACAACCATTTGGAAACCGTAAACATCCGGCAATACAAAACCATTGACACCCTGCGGGCGGAATGGCAGCGGCAAACGGACATCGCCGACCGCCTGATGCAGGACACGGCCCGCCTGCGCGCCCTGCTGCGCGAAAACCGCACGGAACTGGAAAAAGTGCAGACCTACCTCTCCTCCAGCAAGAAAGAGCTGAACGAGCGCATTCGCGAATTGCAGCGCAGGGACACCGCCATACAGACCTGCCAGCGCATCAGCCAAAGCTATGCGGACAGCCTGAAAATCCTGCAAGAGGAAGCGGAATTCCTGCTCGGCCTGCTGTTGGAGGACGACAGCAGCTACCGCGAGGTCGTGGTTGAGATCCGGCCGAACGAAGTCGTCATTGACGTGCCGGAAACCTTCTTTTTCACCCCCAACAACCGAAACTTCATTTCCGGCAAAGGCAAGGAAATGCTGAAACTGCTGTCGGAAATCCACCAGAAATACCCCAGCGTGCGCATGGATATTGTGGCACCCGTTCGCAGTGAACTTTCCCACAACGCATTGAAAGAGACTATGGAAAGGGAAAGCGTGCGAACCGCCGCCATCAGCCGAAGCATGCTCACGGACCATCAGGTGTCCGCCGGACAAATCCGCAACGGTGTCCGTGTCATCAGTACCCCGAGCGGAACGGCCGCGCAACGCAGCAGCATCTGGCTCTGCCTTTCCTTGGACACCACCCCCATACTGAATGCTGTGAAAAACTTATAAACCATTATCCGTCATGAAAAAAACGCTCCCATTCCTGCTGCTGTTGCTGCTCATCCACCCCCTGCACGCCGACGAAGGCATGTGGATTCCCCTGCTTTTGGGCAAAAACGAAGCCGCCATGCAGAAGGCTGGTATGAAAATCACCGCCAAAGACATTTACGACATCAACAACGCCTGCCTGAAAGACGCTGTAATTCTGTTCAATCAGGGATGTACCGGAGAATACGTTTCCGATGAGGGGCTGTTTCTGACCAACCACCACTGCGGATACTATTACATTGTCTCCAACAGCACAGTGGAACACAACTACCTGACCAACGGCTTCTGGGCCATGAATCGCGAACAGGAGATTCCCTGCAAGGGGCTGACCGCCACCCGTTTGGTATACATGGAAGACGTGACCGACGAAGTCTTGCAGGATGTCTGCGACCAGCAGCCGGAAGCGGACCGCCAACGGCTGATTGACATGCACATCGCCACTCTCTGCGCGGAAAAGGTGAATGGCACCCATTACAAGGCGGTCATCAAGCCGTTTTATTATGGGAACCAATACTTCCTGTATGTGAACGAGGTCTTCACCGACGTACGCTTGGTGGGCGCGCCGCCCTCCAACATCGGCAAGTTCGGCGGCGACACCGACAACTGGATGTGGCCGCGGCACACCGGCGACTTCTCCATGTTCCGCGTCTATGCGGACAAGGACAACAAGCCTGCCCCCTACTCCAAGGACAACGTTCCCTACAAACCCTTGAAACACCTGACCATCTCGCTGAAAGGAGTGAATGAGGGCGATTTCACCTTTGTGTTCGGCTACCCCGGCACCACGCAGCGCTATGTCACCTCCGACGCGGTGGACCTGGCCGCCAACGTGGAGAACCCCATCCGCATCGCCCTGCGCGACATCCGGCTGAAACACTACAACGAGGCGATGAACTCCAGCCCCGCCCTGCGGCTGAAATATGCCTCCCGCGTGGCCAGCATCGCCAACGGCTGGAAAAAATGGCAGGGTGAGAGCATAGGCATCCGCCGTGTGGACGGCGTGGCACAGAAAAAGGCGTTCGAGGCCGATTTCCGGCAATGGGCAAACAACCGCCCCGACTACAAGGAGGTGCTGCCGCAGCTGCACCAAGCCTATGAAAGGCTGAAACCGGTGGAAGTGGAATGGACCTGGTTCAACGAAGCGGTGATGGCCAGCGACCTGATGAATGCCTATTACAAACTCTACCGTATGGTTCAAAACGGGGAATTGAAAAGCGGGAAACTTGCCACTGAGGCCACTGTCGATGCCCTTTTCCAAAAAACACTGAAATTCGAGGCCTCTGAAACAGACAAGGCCATTTTCGTGGAAACCATGCTTTGCATGTGGAGAAACGGCTTTGCCCCCTATTTGGACAAAAAACAGCATTCCGAAGCGGAAGTGACCCGTTTTCTGAATGACATCTATGACAATGCTTGGATGAACAAGCCGGAAAAACTCAAAAAACTGGTGCTGAAATGCTTTGACAAAACACCTGAAGACGCATTCAAACTGTTACGAAAAGACCATGCCATGGATCTGTTTGCGGTGGCCTACGGCTATGCCTACACCACTGCGAAAAGGGAACAGTACACCTCATCCAAACAGGAAATAGACAAGCTGATGCGCACCTACGTGAAAGGCATGATGGAGATGATGCCCGACAGCAACTTCTTCCCCGACGCCAACCTCACCCTGCGCGTCACCTACGGCCATGTGGCGGGCTTCCGTCCGAAGGACGGCGTCTGGTACCAGCCCTACAGCACCTTGGAGGGCATCATGCAGAAGGAGAACCCCGACATCTACGACTACGTGGTGGAGCCCAAGCTGAAACAGCTGTACGAAGCCAAGGACTACGGCCGCTACGCCAATGCCAAGGGCGAACTCCCCGTCGGCTTCATTGCCACCAACCACACCACCGGCGGCAACTCCGGCAGCCCGGTGCTCAACGCGGAAGGCCAGTTGATTGGCATCAATTTCGACCGCTGCTGGGAGGGCACCATGAGCGATCTGCTCTTCGACCCCGACTACTGCCGCAACATCAGCTTAGACATCCGCTACTGCCTGTTCATCATAGACAAGTTCGCGGGAGCAGGCCATTTAGTGAACGAAATGACCATCGTAAAATAACACGCCATGGAAAAAGAAGAGAAAACCCTGGAGTTGTGCCGTCAGCTACACGACAAGAACAGCATCAAACGGAACGCATACATGCAGACGGAGGCCGGTTTCGGCCTGCTGAAGGCGGAGGCACTGCAGTTTGTGGAGAGCTTCCACCAAAGCCAGCCCGAATCCCCCATCGAGGTGCTCTTTCAAAGCAAGCAGGAGAAATGCTTCTCACTGCAGTTTGGCAGCGACATCCTCTTTTTTGTGCTGCACAGCAACACCTTCGAGTTCAACCGCGACCACGAGGTGATGAAGCTGCCCTACATAAAGGAGGAGAAAAGCCGCTCCTACTGCGGCATGGTCAACATCTACAACTTCCTGACCGACTCGGTGCTTTTCAACCGCTACAACGATTCCGGCTACCTGATCGGCCGCATCTTTATCAATTCGGAAAACCACTACTACATTGACGGGAAGAAGGAGCTGGGACAAATCTACAACAATTTTGCCAACAACACCTTCGACGAAGCCGCCGTCCGGCTGATCCTCGAAGCCGCCGTGCAGTACTCCATCGGATTTGATTTGTTGGTCCCGCCCTACGAATCGATGCAAGAAATCAGTGTGATGGACATGGTTGAAATCGACAACCGCCACGCGCCCATCCGCACAGCCAAACGCTTAGGATTTCGTTTTCAGGCAGATATGTAAACTAAAAACTTTTTTACCGGAAAACGCCCTTCGTATTGCTTTTTTTCCTACTTTTGCAAAGGAATTCTCCGGTACATTATCGGAAAAACCAATGGTCAGTTCGTCTAGGGGCTAGGACATAAGATTTTCATTCTTACAACAGGGGTTCGATTCCCCTACTGACTACGAGAGAGGAAGGAATTTGTAGACACAAATTCCTTTTTTAAATTCAGGGCACATGGCTAATATCTCACACAAAGCTTCCAAACCTTACAAACTACTGTACCACTGGGTACGTTATCTTTTTGAAAACCTGTACCATCGCCGCGTCTATCGGCTGCACACCGAAAACATCCCCCAAGAGGGCGTTCCGACGATTTTGGTCAGTAACCACCAGAACTCGCTTTTAGACGCCTTCCAGATGCTGTTCGGCACCCGCAACAGTTTCCTTCATTTCATCAGCCGGGCGGATGTATTCCGCAACAAGCACATCGCCAAACTGTTGTACGGTCTTGGACTAATTCCCATCTACCGCGTCCGCGACGGGGTCGGAAAAATCCGGGACAATCTGCAAATGTTTGACACTGTGGAGCATTACCTCCATGAGGGCGGCATGTTAGCCATTTACCCCGAAGCCACCCACATGGACGGCAACTACTTGGGACGCTTCTACCTTTCATACACCCGCATCGCGTTTGAAACCGCCGCACTGTCGAATTTCGAGCAGGAAGTGTTCATTCTGCCCGCCATGCTGTATTACGAGGATTTCACCGCTTTGCGTGCCGACAGCCTGATTGACTACGCCGAAGCCTTCTCCATCAAGCCGTATTACGAACTTTACCAGCAAGATGCCCGGGTAGCGGAGGAACAGGTCAATGAAATCATTCGCCACCGCGTGCAGGAAAAGATGCTGGATGTGAGGGACCGGGAACATTACGCCCAAGTGACGGGATTCATCGCCTACACGGAAAACGCTTACGCCGATCGCCAGAAAGACATTGACATGAAGCAGCTTCCGCAAGCCCTGAAGGTCCGCAAAGCCATAGAGGCCGGGCTGTACGCCCAAAAGGAGCAAGCGCCGGAAAAAGTGGAGGAAATCTACGCCCGCACGGAAAGTTTCGGGAAACTGCTGAAAAAATACCACATCAGCCACGAGGCCTTCACCGACCCGGCCAAACCTTCGGAAAGCATAGCCTCCCTGCTGTTCTACATCGTACTTTTGCCTCTGTACCTTCTCGGCATGCTGCCCCATATCCTGCTGTACAAGATTACGCCTATCGTCATGCGGAAGATAGAGGACAAACTGATGGAGGCTTCCATCGCCATTGGCGTGTGGATTGTGGGGATTCCCCTTTTCTACCTGATCTATTTCCTGCTTACCGGCCTGCTCGTCAATTGGTTCTCCGCTTTGGTGCTGCTGTTGCTGCTGCCGCAGCTCGGAAAATTCGCCTGGTGGTCCCACAAAAATTTCCAACAGGATTTCCAACGCTTCCGGGCGCAGCTTGTCCGTACACGCCGCCCCAAGACCTGGAGTAAAATGACAGCGCTTCACGAGCAGATGTTGCAGGATTTGGACACCCTTTGCTAAACCCCGCCCGCGTGGACGCCATCACCCGCATTCTGCTCCGCCACCAGCAACGGAATCTGGAGATGCTTTATCCCCTGCTTCCGGAAGACGCCTGCATGCAGGCCGCCGCCGCCCTGTTGGCCCAGCCCAGAGCGAACTGCTTCATCGCCACAGGATTCTATTGCTTCACCCAAGGCGAAACCGACGGGCCGATTGGCAGTCACTTTTTGGCCAAGGCCCTGCAAACCTTAGGCTACGCCCCCGCCATCGTCACCGACCGATACAGCGCGGCCTATTTTCAGGGACAGACCTACCCCACCCTGCTTTTTGCCCACGACAGCCGCGCGGAAGAGCTGCTGCAAGCCTACCGGCCCTGCGCCCTGATAGCCGTCGAGCGTTGCGGACGCGCCGCGGACGGACGCTACTACTCCATGCGGAAAAAGGACATTTCCGCCCAAACCCCTCCCGTGGACGCGCTCTTCCTGCAAAAGCCCCGGGAATGCCTCAGCATCGGCATAGGCGACGGAGGCAACGAAATCGGGATGGGGGCCTATGCGGAGACGTTGGAGCGGCAAGGCGGAATTATCCCCTCCTGTGTGCGCACGGACCATCCCATTGTCGCCACGGTTTCCAACTGGGGGGCCTACGGGCTGATTGCCGCCTTGGAAACACACAGCGGACAACGGCTGCTTCCCTCCGACGAAGAAGCGGAAGCCTTTTTGCGTAAAACCGTCGAAGCGGGCGCCCCGGACGGCATCAAAGGCCACGGACACTACAGCACCGACGGATGGGACGCCGCCACGGACCGGGAGATTCTGCAGGCCCTGCGCCAAGTGAACGCCCCGCACGCTAAAGAGGATTTAATAATGTAACTAAAAATATACCAACAGTTTATATATATTTCAACCCCACAGACCATGGACACCAAGGCTTTGAAACAAGACATCCGAAAGGAAATCCGCCTGCTGAAAAAAACTTTTTCCGAAGTGGCGAAACAGCAGGAATCCGCCGCCGTTTGGGCGCAAATGGAACAGGAACCGCTGTTCCGGCAAAGCCGCTGCGTGTTCATCTACTGGTCGATGAGCGATGAAGTGCAGACCGCGGACTTCATTCTCAAATGGCAGGGAAGCAAACGCTTCGTCCTCCCCTGTGTGGTCGGGGACGAACTGGAACTGAAATACTTTGAGGAAGCGCAGGCCCTGCATGAAGGAGAGCGTTTTCTGATTCCGGAACCCTCCGGAGAGGCCTTGCAAGATTATTCCATCATCGATTTGGCCATTGTGCCGGGGGTCGCCTTTGACGCGCAAAACCACCGCCTTGGACGGGGAAAAGGCTACTATGACAAGACGTTATGCCGCATAGCGGCTCCCAAAATCGGGGTGTGCTACGGTTTCCAGTTTCTGCCGGAAGTCCCGGTGGACGCTTTTGACATCCCCATGGACAAGGTTATCCACGGCTAAGCCGCCTACTTGGGCAGATGGAAGGCGGCGGACATTTCCCGCAACTGCGCCTCGCTCATGCCTTCCGGCACAAAGCCCATGGAACGGGAGCATTGGTAAATCTGTGCGCTCTTGACCAAGGTGTCCACCATGTCAAAGGCTTCCATAATATCCTCACCCACCGCAAAAACGCCGTGTTTCTCCCACAGCACCACATCGTAGTTTTCCGACAGGCTGCGGATGGTGGCCTCGGCCAGTTCCACCGAACCTGGAAGCAGGTAGGGAACCACACCCAAGCCCTTGGGGCAAAACGCCTTGGTTTCCGGTATCATACTCCACAACAGCTGCGTCAGCACATCCTTGGCCAGAAATTCCCGGTGATGGCTCATCGCAACCAGTTCCGTCGGATGGGTGTGCAGGGAGGCCGTATAGGCAGAGCCTTTGGACAGCAGGTAATTGTGTACGCTCAAATGGGAAGGTAGCTCCGAGGTCGGCTTCACCGCCTCGTCGGCAATGATTTCGTAATGCGCCGCGTCGTCCAGGATACGGATAACGGAACCGTTCTGCATGGGCTGCCTTGACAGGTCACGCATCCGCTTGTTGGTGCCCTTGCAGTAGAAATACATGCCTTTCAAGTAAGGCAGCTCGCCGCCAATGGGTTGCGGCTCCTGCAAGGCCGGAAGGGAACGCAGGCCCTCGTCCGCCCAAGCGGTGATATTGACGGTGATGTTTCCGCCGTTGCGTTCGGCCCAGCCCTTTTGCCAAAGATAGCCGGCCACTTCCGCCACTTTGCGGATTTCCGCTTCCAAAGCGGGACGGTTTTCCAGAATGGACTGCATCATAAACTATTTAATTTACAGTAATTGGGGAAGAAAACAGGAAAACACCAGCACAGCGAGACCGAGCAGCAGCACGAAGACCGTTTTGCGGCTCACACCCTTCCATTCGTGCAGGATAATCCCCCACACATTGGAGAATGTCACGTTCAAGGCCATGAGGATGCACCAGCTGAACGCAAGCAGCACGGCGGAATGCCCTTCCAAAAAGCCCTTGCCGAGGCTCAAGCCGAAAAACTGGCTGTACCAGAGCAGGCCCGCCAAGCAGCAGAACAGCAGGTTATGCACCCACAGACCGCCCTGACGGTAGTCCCCAAATGTATGATTCTTCGCATTTTGCGAAAGACAATAGCCCGCATTGGTGAGAAAACCGCCCACCGTCACCAAAAGCGTGGCGGGCAGGGACGCGAAAATCGGCCGGGTGGCCTCCCAATGCAGCGGGTTTCCGAAACTCAAACCTATGGAGAAACAGGCGCTCATCACACCAGAAAGCACCGCCACCAGCAGGCCTTTGGTAAAATTGAAGTCCTTCACCGCCTTTTTCCGCTCCTCTTCCGGCAAAGCCGCGGTTTTCATGCCACCCGCCACACCGATGATGGCGATGCCTATCAGGGTGACAACCACCCCTATCCAAAGGGCGGCGGTCAAATCGGAAGTGTTACCGGTGAACACGGGGCCGAGCACCGCACCCAAGCCGGAGCAAAGCCCCAAGGCGATGCTTTGGCCCAAGGCCACGCCCAAATAGCGCATGGAAAGCCCGAAAGTCAGACCGCCTATGCCCCACAAGGCGCCAAACAGCACGGTAAGCAGGCTTTCTTTCGGATGCGCGGCGTACAAGGTCCACAAGGACTCCCCGGAAGGGACGGCGAGCAAAGCGCCCAACAAAGGGAAGAACAGCCAGGCGAACACCCCCTGCACCATCCAATACGACTCCCAGCTCCACTGCCTGATTTTATGGATGGGCACATAGCTGCTGGACTGGAAAAATGCGCCGACGGCAATGATACACAAACCAATGACTATTTCCATGATCATGAGCGTTTGGAGGTTATTTCCCTTTCATAGGTTTCAATTTCCGGAATGAAATCCAGACCGACCGGCTTGTCGTTGCGGCGGCAGAACTCGTCGTACACGGCCTGCCACGGAAGGGCTTTGCACTCCTCCAAGAAAGCCAGGGTCTGGAATCCCTTGCCCGCCAGCTCCATTTCAGCGATGGCCGCCGTGGGTTCGAGCAGGGCGCGCAGCATGCATTTCTGGGCGGCGCGGGAACCGATGACATAAGCTCCAATCCGGTTGATGGCACCGTCAAAATAATCCAATCCGTAATGCACCCGGTCAAGGGCGCCGGCACGCACGATTTCACTGAACAGCTCCAAGGTCGGGTCGTCCATGAGGGTCACGTGGTCGCTGTCCCAGCGGATGGGGCGGCTCACGTGCAGCATCAGTTCCGGGACGAAATGCAGCAAGGCGCTGACTTTGTCCGCAGGCGACTCCGTCGGATGATAGTGTCCGGTGTCTATGGTCGGGATTTTGCCGTTTTGCGCGGCATAGGCCGTGTAAAAATCATGACTGCCGACGGTAAAGCTCTCCAAACCGATGCCGAAGACTTTGCCTTCGATGCAATCCTTCATGTATGCCTTTTTCTCGGCGAAAATCTCGTCCAAGGAGGATTTCAGCAAGCCCCGGTAAAGGTAATGGTTCACACTCATATCCTTGCATCCGTCGTGCACCCAGAGGTTCATGATGCAGGGGTCACCCTGCGCCTTGCCCATGGCGTCGGCGATGTCACGGCAGCGTTTGGTGTGCTCAATCCAGAAATCCCGTATGCCCTTGTCGGGATGGGAAAGGCTAAGGTTCCCGCTCTTCGGGTGGGAGAAGGAGGTGCTGTTGAAATCCAGTTTGATGCCATTGGCGCCCGCCCACTGCATCCAGCTTTCGAAATGCTTGGGCTCCACCTGGTCCCTGTCCACAAAACGCCCGCCGAAATCCCCGTAAATCTCGTGCAGATTCACGCGGTGCGTTCCCGGAATGAGCGACATGGCCTCCAGCAGATCCGCCATGACCTCCTCCATGTTGCGGGCCTTGCCGGGGTAATTCCCCGTCGCCTGAATGCCGCCGGTCAAATCACCTGCGGACTCGAAACCGGCCACATCGTCGGTCTGCCAGCAATGCAAAGACAAATGAAACTGCTGCATCCGCGCCAGCACATTTTCCGTATCCACACCGATGGCGGCGTAACGTTCCTTAGCTATTTCGTAGGACTTGCCCACCTGTTCCTCTTTTTTCATGATTATTCTGATTTATATGTTTTTGTCATTCAATGCGCCCCTCTGCGGTTCGCGGTGCAAATGTACGCAAAGTCTGAATACGGAAGCCACGCAGACAAAGAAAAAAGCACGACACCAAGGCGCGAAAGCACTGGGCGAAGCTTTTCCGCATCAATTTCTTTCAGCGGAAGACAAGTCTTCAAAGCGGCGGTAGGCAGTGTTCCAGTGCGCGGCTTGGGAGGTTTGCGGGTGGAAAGACTTCAAAGGCAGGCTTTCCGCCAAGAGGGAGCGCAACGCGGAGAGCTTGAGGCCCGGGTCGGCGGCCATGCATTGCAGCAGCACATTGCCCAAGGCGGTGGCTTCGGAAGGTCCGGCCACCACCGGACGCCCTATGCTGTCGGCGGTCCACTGGTTCAGCAAATCGTTGCGGCTGCCCCCGCCAATAATGTGCAGGGCCTCCGCCTTTTCGCCGGAAAGGCTGTCCAAACGCTCCAGCACCTGACGGTAGCGCATGGCTAAGCTTTCAAAAATGCAGCGCACCAAGGCTGCTCGGGAATCCGGCTCCGCCTGGGCTGTCTTGCGGCAATAGGCGCGAATGACCGCTTCCATGTCGTCCGGCATCGCAAATTCAGGCGCATCCGGAAAAATCAGGCAGCGGAAGGCCGTTGCGCC
Organism: Bacteroidales bacterium; assembly: GCA_017613015.1. Lineage (GTDB taxonomy): Bacteria > Bacteroidota > Bacteroidia > Bacteroidales > WCHB1-69 > UBA1195. The sequence continues at coordinate 34,319 of JAGAEQ010000040.1, forward strand.
TTCGGCTTCCCGTATCAGATCGGGATAGGGAATGTCCGGCCATTTTTCGCGGCAGCGTTCCAGCAGCCACATGCCGCAAATGTTCTTCAACACCCGTATGCTGCCGCACACGCCGCCTTCGTTGGTGAAGTTCAGGCGTTCGGTGTCGGCGTTGATCAGGGGCCGCCCCGTCTCTATCCCCATCAGCGACCAAGTGCCGCTGCTCAGGTAAGCGAAACGGGAAGATTTGGCGGGAACCGCTGCGACCGCCGAAGCCGTGTCGTGTCCGCCAACCGCGACGACCGGCACCGCGCCTAATCCCGTCTGTTTTTGCAGGGCCGGGGTCAAGGGGCCGACCACCGTGCCCGGACACACCCAGCGTCCGAAGCTGTCTTCCGTCAGGCCGACGCTCCGCAGCACTTCCGGGGAAAGGCATTTGCGCCGCGCGTCCACAATCTGCGCGGTGGTGGCCACGGTGTATTCGCACACCGTCTCTCCGGTCAGCAGGTAGGCCAGCGCATCCGGCATGAACAGTATTTTTTCGGCTTGCGCGAAAGCGGCGTCACCGTTTTTCCGCAAGGTGTAAAACTGGAAAAGAGAGTTGAAATCCATGACTTGTATGCCGGTCTCCGCATAGGTTTTCTCCCGGGAGAACTCCCGAAAATAAGCCTCCGCCGCATGCAAGGTGTGCGGATCCCTGTAGGCATACGGCAGACGCAGCAGGCCGCCGTCCTTTCCCAGCAGGGCGAAATCGCAGCCCCAGGTGTCTATGCCGATGGAAGTCAGCTGAACGCCTTGGCTTGCAATGGTTTTCAGGCCTTCCACCACCTGACGGTACAATTCATAAATGTCCCAGTGCAGGTGTTCCCCGACTTGAATCAGATGGTTGGGGAAACGGCACACTTCCTCCATTTCCACACCGGATTCCGAAACATGCGCCAACATGAGCCTTCCGGAGGTGGCGCCCAAATCCACGGCGGCAAAACACTGTTTTTTCATACGATACTTTTTTATGTACAGTTCAAAGTCCGGATGCAAAGGTAGCATAAAATGCAATGCGCAAAAGCCGGAAATGCGAATAAAAAAGATTTTCTTCTTATAATAAAACGGGAAAAACCGCGTTAGAGAAACGATTAGTTGGAAGACCTATGAGATTTTTTGCACACACATTCCGTACCTTCTGCCTGTGCTGCCTGCTGATAGGGGAAACCGCCGCGCAAACGGGATTCCGGGCGACAGCGGAAGCGGATTCCGCCCGCATGCTGATCGGAGACCAGACCAAGCTCCACCTTTCCATTTCCGGAAAAACCCTGCCGGACGCGCTTTTCCCCACCCCCTGCGACACCTGCCTGCCGGGACTGGAGATTATCGGACGCTTGCCCATAGACACCCAAAAGGAAAACGGATACTATCGCCTTTCCCAAACCTGGACGCTAACCGGCTTCGACTCCGGGCGTTTTGAGATTCCGGCCCTCTCCTTTTACGGCCCGGATTCCGCCCTTTTGGCTGTCACTGAAGCTATTCCTTTGGAAATACAGACCTTGGCCGTGGACACCGCCGGCAACATCAAAGACATCAAACCGCAGCTGCAAGCCCCCCTGACCTGGAAGGAAATCGGAAAATACGCGCTGATCGTCCTGCTCGGCATCGCCCTGATTTTCGGCCTGCTGTACGGCATCCGCCGCCTGAACCCGCGCAAAAAAGCCGCCGTCCGGGCGGAGAAACCTAAGGAACCCGCCCACATTATCGCTTTGAGGGATTTGGAGGCCCTCCGACAGAAAAAACTGTGGCAGGAAGGGCTGCACAAGCAATACTATTCCGAATTGAGCGACATTCTGCGCACCTATCTCCTCAACCGCTGGGGCGTTCCGGCCCTAGAAATGGTTTCGGAGGAGATTCTCCGCGCCTTGGAGGCGGTGCCGGTGTCCGCGAAGCACCTGCACGCCCTGCAATGCACACTACAGACAGCGGACGCGGTGAAATTCGCCAAAGCCTGCCCGCTGCCCGACGAGAACAGCCAGGCTTTCCAGTCGGTATACACTTTTGTGGAGGAGACCCGGGAAACCGCCCCCGCCACGCCGAAGGAAGGAGGGGAAAGCCATGCATAGCCTGTTTTCCTATTGGCAGGGACTGACTTTTGCCAACCGCTGGGTGCTGTGGCTGCTGCTAACCATTCCGCTGTTAGCGGCTTGGCAACTGTGGCGGAGAAAACGCCCGCAAGCCACGCTGACCGTCTCTTCCGATGAGGCTTTTCTGCAAAAAACCGGCAACTGGCGCGTGCGCACCCGCACCTTCCCCTTTTACCTGCGCCTGCTCACCCTCTGCTTCGGCATCCTCGCCTTGGCGCGTCCCCAATCCTCCATGTGGCACAAGAACGTGGACGTGGAAGGCATAGACATCGCCTTGGCCTTGGACGTGTCCGGCAGCATGATGGCCATGGACTTCCGCCCCAACCGTCTGGAAGCTTGCAAAAGCGTCATCAAGGAATTTATCGGAAACCGTCCCAACGACCGCATCGGATTAGTGGTGTACAGCGCGGAAGCCTACACCCGCTGCCCGCTGACCACCGACCACCAGACCCTGCTGGACGCCCTGTCCTCCACCCGTTTCGGCATCATTGACGACGGCACCGCCATTGGCGACGGACTGGGGACCGCCATCAACCGGCTGCGGGAAAGCAAAGCCAAAAGCAAGGTCATCATCCTGCTTTCCGACGGCGTGAACAACGCGGGCTACATGGATCCCTTGTCCGCTGCGGAAATCGCCAAAAACCAAGGCATACGGGTGTACACCATCGGCTGCGGGAGCAACGGGGAGGCCCTTGTGTCCATCCCCAACGTCGGATCCGGGTACATCCGTGCGGAAATCGACGAGCAGCTGCTGCGGGGCATCGCCCAAGAGACCGGGGGGCGCTACTTCCGGGCGCAGAACAAAAACCGCCTGAAAGAGGTGTACCGGGAAATCGACCAAATGGAAAAGACACGCATACACGAAACCGTTTTCACCAACCGCAGCGAAGAGTTCCTGCCCTTTCTCTGCATCGCGCTGCTGTGTTTTCTCCTGGAAATGTTCTGGACCCACATCCTACTGCGCATCAAACCATAACACCGAAAAACAACGCACATGACCAATTTCGAGCAAGACACCTTCAAAGAAGACCAAAAGGAAATCTCCACCGGCGAGCACGCGCAACAGGCGCTGTTGTCCATCTGGAAACGAATCAAAGAGCTGGCGCGTCTGGAGAAGGACACCGACCACGAAGCGACCACCGCCTACATCAACGCCTCCGTTGAATTCAAAGGCTTCAACCTGTGGATTCTGGCCTTGGCCGTGATTGTCGCGTCGGTGGGCCTCAACATGAACGCCACCGCCGTCATCATCGGCGCCATGCTCATTTCCCCGCTGATGGGCCCCATACACGGCGTGGGCTTGGGCGTGGGCATCATGGACGTGGATTTGTTGAAAAAATCCCTGAAAAATTTGGGTGTCATGGTGGTTATCAGCCTGTTGGCATCCACCATCTATTTCTTTCTCTCGCCCTTGAACGAAGCGCGATCGGAGCTGCTGGCGCGGACCTCCCCCACCATTTTCGACGTGCTCATCGCCTTTTTCGGAGGCATGGCCGGCATCATCGCCATTTCCCAGAAGAAACAGTCCGTCACCGTCATTTCCGGCGTGGCCATAGCGACCGCCCTGATGCCGCCACTGTGCACGGCTGGCTACGGTCTGGGCACCGGACAAACCCGGTATTTCTTCGGTGCCTTCTACCTGTTCTTCATCAACGCCTTTTTCATCGCCCTCGCCACCCTGATCATCGTCCGCTACCTGCAATTCCCCTCCAAGACCTACCTTGACCCCCTGCGCAACCGCACCGTCAAGCGCTTCATCACGATATTTTCCATCATTGTATTGACACCCAGTATATTCATGGCGGTCCGCGTAATTAGGGAAACCTCCTTCCAAAGCGAATCAACCCGCTATATCAACGAAATACAGAAATCGAAAATTTTCGAGAACACCCAAATCCTGAACGTGCAGAAAAACTACTCCCACAAGCACTCCACCATCACCCTTTCGCTGATAGGCGAAGAGTTGAACAAAAAGGAAATCGCTGTCTTACAGGAGAAAATGCTGGAATTCGGTATCAAAAACACCGACTTGATCATCAAGCAGACGGAAAGCATCGTCAATGCCAACATGCAAACGGAGATTTTGGAACAAATGCTGGACCAGAAGAACATCCAAATCGCCAACCGGGATTCCGCCATCCTGCACCTGAAAAAATCACTGCTGATGGTCAATGCGGACTCCAACCTCTCCCGCCACATCGCCAAGGAGATTTCCGCCCAATACCCCTTCGTGGCCAGCTTCTCCATCAACAACGCCATCTACACCAATCCGCACACCCTGCAAAACGACACCCTGCCCACCGCGCTGCTGACATGGAAAACCGCCCCGAGCGCCACGTCTTTGCAGCAATTGGAGACTTGGCTGCGCATACGTCTGGATTTGGATACGATAAAAATCATCGCCAACCAATAATTCCTGCGCATTTTTTTAGGGAAAGAGAACGAACCTACGCAATTTATGTGTACTTTTGCAATCAAGTTGATTAACCGATAAATAATTGTTACTCAATTTATTGCAATTTAATAAACACAAACAAGCACTTAATCGGAAGAAAATGTACTGGACACTTGAACTGGCATCGAAACTGGAGGACGCCCCATGGCCCGCAACAAAAGACGAACTGATTGATTACGCGGTACGCTCCGGCGCACCCATGGAAGTGGTGGAAAACCTGAAAGAAATTGAGGATGAGGATGAAATCTACGAATGCATAGAGGACATTTGGCCGGACTACCCCTCCAAAGAGGATTTCTTCTTCCAAGAAGACGAATACTGAGCCCCTTACGCTGATTCCGCCGCATGAAAAAGCCCTTTCCCGTTATTGGAAGTCTCCTACTATGCCTGCTTTTTGCCGCATGCGAGCAGAAGGATTTCAGCGTGAACTCCCCTAAAAAACAAGAGGTCACCATCGTATACGGACTGCTGGACCCGAACGCGCGGCAGCACTACCTGAAAATCTACAAGGGCTTCCTGACCGAAGGCAGCGCCTACGAGGCGGCGAAAGACCCGCATCACTACAGCTACGGGGACAGCCTCGAGGTTTTTATGGAGGAATACAGCGACAGCCGTTTTCTCCGACGCATCGACTTCGACACCACCACGGCCATCGCCAAGGATTCCGGGCTGTTCGCCTATCCGGAGCAGCTGCTGTACACCGCACAGGCCAAGCTCAGGCCTGAATGCCGTTACGTATTGTGGATCAAGAACAAATATTCCGGAAAAATCTGCACGGCCGAGACTCAGTTAGTCGGGGACATCTACGTGACCTACCCCATTCTCAACCTTTCGGAAGAAATCTCCTTTCCGGAAGCCGACCTGCGCATCAAATACAACTACCGTTCCGGAACGAACGCCGCCTGCTTCGAAGCCATCTACAACTATTATTATACGGAAGAGCTGGCGGACGGCGGCAAACGCCAAAGAAAGACCGAATGGCTTGTGGGAAAGGATTATGCAACAACCCCGCGCATGAGCATCCCTTATCAGGGCGTGACATTTTACCAAAAAGTGGCCCAAAGCATACAGGATGACCCGGCGGTGACCAAACGCCACACCGACTCCATTGTACTGCATATCTACAAAGGTGGGGAGGATTTATACAAATACATGCAGGCCAGCTCCGTAGGCACAGGCATCAACCAGGAGCGCATGCTGTACACCAACCTGCACAGCTACGCCTCGGCAGCGGACTACGCGGAGGGGAAGGAGGACCAAAACTGCATAGGGGTGTTCTCTTCCAAAAGCGTTCACAGCCTGACTTTCCGCGACTTGGCCATTTTATCCCGGGACAGCCTGTTCAAAGGCCGCTTCACCGGACATCTGAAATTCACCGACAATTATTAGCATGAAGAAGACGGCAGGCAGGCGATGGGAGGAGTTCAGGCTACGCATGCGGGAAAAATACCAGCTGATTGTCCGCAACAAGGCTTTTGAGGAGAAATTCTCGGTCGAGCTGAGCCTCTGGCGTTTCGCCATTATCGCCGTCATCGGGGTCACGGTGCTGATTGCCCTGACCACGCTGCTGATTGCGTTCACGCCCTTGCGGGAATACATTCCGGGCTACGGCAGCGCCAAGCAGGCAAAAAAACTTTTCGCCCTGCAAGTGCGCATGGATTCCCTGAGTAACCAACTGAACGCCTACGACCAGTATGTCAATAATTTGCAGCAAGTCATCAACGAGGACTTCGCCAGTGACACGGACGCCTTCCGCCCGAAAGAGAAGGTAGTGGACAAAGCTTCGGTGTTCGCCTTTTCCAAGGAGGACAGTGCCGTGCTTTCCCTGACACTGCACAAACAGGAGAAACCTTCCGGAAAAACATGGGCGGTGTCCCGCGAGAAGCAAACGGAACGCCACCTGCTTTTCCAACCGGTGAACGCCCCCGTCGCAAGACCCTATAGCACAGAAGATCCCAGGCTGACACTGCGCACAACCGGCAGCCAGCCCCTCTACGCCATTGACGCGGGCTGCGTGATCCAGGCGGACCGGCAATGGCTTTGCATACAGCATACTGAAAACCGTCTCAGCATCTACCGCAACATCGGACAGGCGCTGGTGCAGAACGGGGAGCATGTGCGCGGCGGGCAGGTCATCGCCCGAAGCGGCAGTGACAGCCAACCCACCATTTTCGAATACTGGATCAACGGAAAATCGGCCAACCCCCAGGAATTTTTCGATTTTGAATAAATGGAAGCACTTGACATCCTGTACGAAGACAATCATTTGATTGCAGTAAACAAAAAGGCAGGGATGCTGGTGCAGGGCGACAAGACGGGCGACACGCCCCTGTGCGAACAAGTGCAGCAGTACCTGAAAATTTCCGGAAACAAGCCGGGGCAAGCCTTTTGCGGCGTCATCCACCGCATCGACCGTCCGGTAAGCGGCGTGACGCTTTTCGCACGCACCTCCAAAGCCCTCAGCCGCATGAACGAGCATTTGCGTCAGCGCCATTTGGAAAAAATCTACTGGGCCATCGTCTCCAAGTGCCCGGACCCAACGGAAGCCACGCTGGTGCACTACCTCAAACGGATTGAAAAAACCAATCTGAGCCTGATCTCCCCCACGGAAAAGGAAGGCTACCAGCGGGCCGAGCTGCAATACCGCCTTATCGGCCAATCCGAACGTTATTTTCTCCTGGAAGTCAAGCTCATCACAGGAAGACACCACCAAATCCGCGCCCAGCTCGCCGCCATCGGATGCCCCATCAAGGGGGACCTGAAATACGGCGCAGCGCGTTCCAACCCGGACGCCTCCATCAGCCTGCATTCCCGCCGCATGCTTTTCACCCATCCAGTCACACACCAGGAAATCCGCATCGAGGCACCCGTCCCCCAAGACCCGCTATGGCAATATTTTGAAACAATGTATTCTGATTTATATACAAAATCTTAGAAAAATCTTTACACACCCTTTCCCCTGCCCACCCCGCCCTTCCGAAGGAAAAACCTTCCTATTCCCCTCCCAATGCTTCCATTTTCCCTCCGAAAAAAAACGACTGTCGTGCTGCACCCCAAAAAAACGAAAATATTTTATTTATTTAAAAACCAGTCTTCTATATAAAAAACGATTTTTCTATCTAAATTTTTGAGCACCTGAAAGCCAATACGTTGAAAAAAATATTGATTTTTTTCTTCCAAAAGAAAAATTTTATGTTTGGAATCATATCTTTGCAATAAAGGAAAACAACAAACAAAACAATCACTAACAAACACCGTGCAACCTCTTTCGGGCAGGAAAATGTAATCAAAATCCATTACATTTCAGCCAAGCACAATACAAACCTAACACCATGCAAGCAAGATTGTGCATTTGGAACGGACACAATAAATTCACGCGAACATCGTCCCTGCGATGATGTGCCGCCGTTCGTAGGGACGCCCCTCCGCTACCGTACTACCCCTCGCATTGTCAGACGGATACACTAACCCTGGGCTCCACTACCCTTTTGGAGGAGGGCAGCAAGGCTGTGCATGGCACACGGACAAAACGTACTGGCCGGGCACAAAAAGACGACTCAAGCAAAAAACTCTAATCCTTAAATTCCAAAAAAATGAAAAATAACGAAATAAACAACGTGAAGACCGCCGGATTCGCCAAAGAGTTCGGCTTGAATGAAAAAGAATTGAATCAGATTGTCGGAGGATGCTTCTTTTTCTCCGGCGCCGATTGCGCCGAAGTTGCCGTAATGTCCGAACCGGAGGGGCTTTCCTGCTCCTTCAGCATGGACGCTTGTGAGCAGAGCTGCAAAAACTGCGTCAGCTCAAGCATATCCATCACCACTACTGTCAACAAATGCAGGAGCAAAACCAAATAAAGCATGCTCAAGGATGTGCCGGAATGGCACATCCTTTTCTCTCAAAAAAGCACAGGCATGATACACACAGACAAGCACTACCACATACATCCGGCCTACACCCTAATACCGGACAAGCATTGCGCCTTCATCGCCAACAGCCGGGAGTGGGGCATGTTCGAACCCCATCCGGACATTGACGACAACTTCTCCCAACTGATTTCCCCTTTGTTTGCAAGCATTTTCGCCTATTGGAACGGGAAAAAGACCTACGCGGAAACCCTAAAGGCCATCTGCGCTGACTTGCAACTTCAAGCCAAACCATTGGAAGACATGCTGAAACCCTGCTTCGAGAATCCGGAAAGAATCCAGCTCCGCTATCCGGAGACAGACGGGCAGGCGGCCACGCTCAAACATTGGATTCCCAGGCACTTCATCGTTGAATCACAGCAGAAAAGCGAGCGAAACGACCTGCGCCCCCCTAAAGATTTCATTCTTCCGGCCCGACAGTGGGACTTCAGCAAAATGAGAACCCAATTTCCCCATTCGCTGAGCTTCATGCTTACCAACCACTGCGTCACAGACTGCATCTATTGCTATGCGGACAAACGCCCCCGCGACATAAAGTCTCTTCCCACAGCACGTTGGATAGAGCTTGTCCGCGAAGCGGACGCCATGGGCTGCCTTAATGTGGATTTGGCGGGCGGAGAGGTGTTCCTGCATCCGGACATTGAACAAATCCTGCAAGCGCTGCACCAACGGAGCTTCCACCCCTACCTTTCCACCAAGATTCCGCTCAGCGAGGAGAAGATTCGGCGGCTTTCGGACGCCGGCATGAGGGAGCTTCAACTGTCCATCGACAGTTGGGACAATGCCCTGATGGAAAAAATGCTTCGGGTGCCGCCCTCCTATTTTCCCAAACTGCAACAAAGCCTTGAGGCATTGGAAAAACACGGTATCAAAGTGAAGGTCAAATCCGTCATCACCTGCCACAACGACGCCACCGAAACCATAGAGAAACTGCTCACCCGCCTGACTGCATTCCACAACATCCAAAGTGTCAGCATTGCGCCTGCGGAATACAGCCTGTACAAAGGCTATGACCAGTTTCAAGCCTACCGCACCAACCGGAAGCAATGGGAAAAAGTAAAGGCGTGCGTCTCCGCCTTTGCAGAAAGTTGTAAAAGTCCCTGCATCATTGATTGTCAAGAAATAAGCGACAGCAGAAAGTATTTTGCCTCCGTGGACGAAAAATGCGCCAGCTTCCCCCAACGCGCCCGCTGCACGGGCAACATCAGCTCACTGTTCATCCTTCCGGACGGCAAGGCGGGCATTTGCGAGGAGCTTTACTGGCATCCGAAGTTCATTGTGGGGGATGTGACGACACAAAGCATCCGCCATGTATGGGAATCCGAAAAAGCCCTCTCCCTCTACATGCTTTCCCAAGAGAAATTCCGGAGAAAAAGCGTGTGCAGCATCTGTCCCGATTTCGACCCCTGCCATCAGCGAAACGGCGTGTGCTGGAAAGAAATCATCGAAGCCTACGGGGAAGAGAACCACGATTTTCCGGACCCACGCTGCCCGTATGCCCCGCCTGTAACGCATAAATTTTATATCTCATAACACCCTCTCCCGCCATGAAAGAAACCGGTTGGTTGAAAAGAAGCGCCGCCCTGGCCTGCGACCTGTCGGCCGCCTACCTGTTTGCCTGGGGAATGCTGCACATCGTCGCCCCGCCTCCCCATGGAAGCGTCATGAATCTGATTTGGTATGCCACTGGGCTGTATTTTCTGATCGGGCATATCTTGTGGAAACGCAGCCTTTTCCAGTATTTGTTCCGCATGCGGATACAAGGGGCACACTGGCTGCATTTAGGGGGAAAACTGCTTTTCCTCACCCTACTGCCTGTGCTTTGCGCACTTTTTCACAAACTGTTCATCAAAGAAGTGGACACCTTGGCGCCTGTCGGCTATGACACACTTTCACGCACATTGACACTAAACTGGTTAGGAGATGAAAACAGCAGACTGTGCTGCGGAATGGCTGGACTGCTGCTGCTCGGCACGGCAGAGGCGTGCAGTTGGCTGCGCTTTCGGAAAAGCCTGTGCGAACGTCTGTGCAAAACCCGGGTGGTTTCCGCCGAAGATTCCGCACCCTTTGGAATGTATGCGGGCAGCTTCCTGCTTTTCCTGCTGCTGCTGTTATTCCGACCGACACACCAGCATTCCATGGCAAAAGCCCACGGAATCCACGCTTTGGACGCAGTGCCCGCCTTCCCGCCGGTCGCTTGTCTGGAAAAACAGCGCTACGTGCGTGCGTTCCGCGATAAACGGGTGGAGGCGGAAAGCTACCTGATGGGGCTTTTCCAACGCTACGACCTTGTGTTCATCGTGGAACGCGAACACCCGGAATGCACCCAATGGGACTTTTTCTCCCGCCTCATCCTGAACGACACCTTTGCTGAAAAAATCGGCGGCCTGTGCACCGAATACGGAAGCTGTTCCATGCAGGAAGAGGCGGACAGTTTCCTCCGCACGGATTACCGTTCCGACACCGCCCGCTACCGGGCTGCGGCACGCATACTGCGCCAAAACAGCGTCTGGCCGACCTGGTACGGCCGGAACATCTTCGATTTCATCGTCCGCATGCAGCAATACAACAGTTCCAGGGACTCCGCACACCGTATCCGTTGGCATTTGTGCGACATGCCGCTGCCTTGGGAAGCGGTGTACAAGCGTCCGGAAAGCTATTTGGAGGCGCAAAGCCAAAGGGATTTCCACATGGGAATGAACATTGTCCGCGCCTACCGCAGGCAAGTGGGCGAAGACTCCTCGAAAAACAAGATGCTGGTCATTGTCAATTACATCCATAGCATACGAGGACTCTTCCCGGAAGACAGGACGGCCATTGACTACGTGGACGCGCATTTTCCCGGGAGGGTCGGCGTGGTGTATCTCCCCACCGTTGCCTTCGGCCAAAAGCGCTTCCTGACGAACATGCACGGAGGGCTGTGGCATGAAGCGGCCAAAGAGGTCGGGGATTGTTTCGCTGTTCCGGTCAAGGGAACGCCTTTGGAAAACGAATACTACACCGCCGTCCAATCACCGGAAACTCGGGGAACCGCAAAATTAGGGGACAAATTTGACGGTTTTCTGTTCATCGGCCACCCGTACCGCTTCCGCATGGACGAAGACGGCTACCCCTATCAGTTCGAGGGAACGTTTGCGGATGAATACCTTCGCCGCTCCCAATTATTGGGATTGGAAGAGCTTGCCAAAGAAACGTTAGAAGCGTATCGGCGACACGGAATTCCGGAAGCGGCTACCGGCCATCCCTACAGGATGTGTATCGGATACAATCGTCTCTATGACCGTATATACCTTAACTGCACTGCGGTGCCGCTGAGTGCGCTGCTTTTCGTGTTCGCAGAGCAGCTCATCCGCATACGTAAAAAGAAGAAAATAGCTGTATCTTAGGTTCTTGAAAACCCGGAAGGATCCCACGAATCCTCCCTCAAGTACAACCTGCATCCCTACACACTTACACTCATCACATACGAAGGGTACGTGATTCAGCCTTCCGGGTTGGGAACCTCCTGACCACCGAGGACATCTTGTCCGTCAGGGATTTCCTATCCATTGGGAACATCTTGCCCATTGAGGACTTCCTGTCTACAGGAAACTTCCTCTTCGTCGGAAACCTCCTGACCGCAGGAATCCGCCACCGAAAAACGCAGGCAGCCCGTGGAAAAGTCCAGGATTGCCCCGTATGCCTGAAGCACATCACAACCTAACAAGCCGTCGATGGGCGGATGTCCTATCCAATGCAGCATTTTGTTCACATTGTGCAAGCGGACGGCAATTACCATATAGTCGTGCAGCGCCAACTCCCCTATATGCAAGGAAGGCAGTATGCACACCGTATGGGAGAGCCGCCTCCCTCCGACACCCATCACCGTGTCTTTAAGGGTCTCCGTGTCCAAAGCCTGCTTCTTTTTCCGCGAAAGCGCCGAAGGGGCCATACATTTGAGAGAGGCCTTGTCCAAGCATGTGTGCGAAGCGCCGGTATCCACCACCAGACGCAGCGGAAAACCGTTCAAACGACCTTCCACCAAAGGCATGACGTTTTCCGCATTCTCCAGCGTCAGCAACTGGAAAGGCACGTTAATCCAAGCCATGTCAATACACTTTGGGAGTGATGCCCATGGCCTGCAACTTCTCCGCAATGGGTTCCAGCACCTCTTTTCCGACCTTCACCAATTGACGGGCCGGAGTCTCTCTGTCAATCGGATACAGCATGACCGTGTGCGGACGAATGCGGCGGATGCGCTCTATCCAAGCGGAAACTTCCGCTTCCGTGGTGTTGTCCACAGTGGTTCCGTCATCCAAAGTGCCGCGAAGAAAAAGGGTCTGAATGGTCAGTTTGCCCTCGAACTGCTCCAACTGCCGAGTGACAGTCTCTATATCCAAATTCACAAAAGGCTGATTGATGCGCTGAAACATTTCCTGCGTCCCCGCATCCAATTTTAGCAAGGGATTTTCTATTTTCCGCAGGGCAGCCACCACATCCGGACGATGCAGCTGTGTGGCATTGGAAAGACAGGTGATGATGGCCTTGGGGAAGAACTTGTCCCTCAAACGCATCAGACCATCCGTAATCCCCCCGAACTCCGGATGCAAGGTGGGTTCCCCGTTCCCGGAAAACGTAATGCTGTCCGGAACAGTCCCTTTTTCCTTCAACTGCCGCATGAATTCCTCCATCACGGGCAGCATGTCCGCCGCCTTGTGCAGCAGGGAATAGTCCACCTCACTGGTTTTCGCCCAGCCGCATTCGCAGTAGATGCAGTTAAAGGTGCAGAGTTTGATGGTTTTGGGCAGCAAATTGATGCCCAACGAACAGCCGAGCCGACGGCTGTGAATGGGTCCGAAAATAATATCGTTGAACAGAATACCAGACATAAATTTAGTGTTTACCAATCATTTGTGTTATTTTTTTCCGGACATCTGCCGGTTTTCAAAATTCAGTTTCTTCAAGAAATACGTATCATTCATCACAACAAAAATCAAACATACGCTGGAAGGCCCGTTGGCAGACGGGGCAGAAATAATCGTACTTGATTTCCTTCATGGTGCAGTTGATGCGCGGACGGTAGATGCCTTTGGCGCAATAGCCTCCGCCTTCGTATACACCGAGTTCTTCACTATTCTTGTCCGTAATCGGCATAGGAACAGCGGTTTTACCATCCAACATATCCTTCCATTTGCGGTCGAAATCCACCAAACTGGTGATGTTCGGCGCAGGCGGTTCAATCCCCGCAGGATAATAATCCTTCACCGCCACCTCGGATGTATAATATTCATCCGCCAGCCCGGCAATGCCATGCCCCAACTCATGCACGCAGACATAGTTGAAATAACGGTTGTCCGTAACGGTGGAATGGAAGTTGTAAATGCCTCCGCCACCATATTTTGCAGTGTTGCAAATCACCAGCACATGGTCGTAGGGCATGATACCGCAGACCGAAGCCAGCCGCCACATGTCCTCCACCATCAGGTAGCGTTCCGTCCCCAAGGTGTAGAAGGAGGCGCCCAGCAGGGTCTTCTTCTTGCGCATGCCGGCATCCTCCTTGGAAACGCCCGATTCCTGGGAG
>JAGAEQ010000041.1 GCA_017613015.1 Bacteroidales bacterium
ATAAAATGATAATTCTTTTAAATTCATTTTTCCTTTTTTTATGATATGCGTTGTTGAAAAGTTGAAAAAAAAATATTTTTCCAATGCGTAAGAAAAAAGCGGATAACTAAAAATTTATAATCAGCACATTAAAAGAGGTGGAAAAAAAGTGAAAAAAAATACTTATTCACTTGCGCCCTCCTTTTTTTGTGGGATAAAACGGATAAAAAAAGCTTTTCTGTTGAAAAAAAAAGATGAAAAAAAATTATTCACACAATACACACATTTTATCCGGAGATATTCACAAAACAAGGTGGATTTAGGAGCGTACATCGGAAACATCCCGTAAAGCGTTACCTAACAGCATGAAAGCCAAAACCAAACAAACAATGGCCAAACCCGGGACAATGGCCATGTAGGCATAGTCAAGGATGATGTAGCCGTAATTTTCCTTGATCATGTTTCCCCAGGATGGCATGGGCGGCTGCACCCCTATGCCAAGAAAACTCAAACCCGCCTCGGTCAGGATGGCAGAAGCGAAATTGGAGGCGGAAATGACGGTAAGTGTGCCGATGGTGTTAGGCAAAATGTGCTTGAAAAGAATGGTGAAGTTCCTGAATCCCAAGGAACGGGAGGCTTCCACATACTCTTTTTCCCGCAAACTGATGAATTGTCCGCGCACCACCCGGGCGATGTCCACCCACATGGTGAGTCCGATAGCGATAAAAACTTGCCAGAAACCGCTTCCCAACACAAAACTGATGGCAATGACCAACAAAAGGGAAGGCACAGACCACACCACATTGATGAACCACAGCAGCAAATCATCGGTCCTTCCGCCGAAGTAACCCGCTACAGCCCCTATAAATATTCCGATAATCAGTGCAATACATACGGATATAAACCCTATGGACAAACTGACACGTATCCCGATAATCAATTGGCTCAACACATCCCTTCCGAAACGGTCCGTGCCGAGCAAAAAGGTTTTCGATGACAGGCATTTATTCCGGATGTAATGTATCATTTTCTTTCTTTCTGCCTGAACGGTTTGATTGTCAATAGTAGTGAAAATGTAGGTGTTTCCTTTTTTTTCAATGGGGACGCTTTCGTTTAAGGAATAGGCGATGTCCGCCAAATGGAAGCTTTTGCGTGCAAAGGCCTCGCTTTCGTTGAACAGATGCACAATCAGGGAATCTCCGGAAATGTTGTGGGAAAGAATGGGAACGTAGGTGCAGGGATTGGGCTGCCCAAACAGCATTTTTTTCAACGGCCCTTTTTTTTCAATGTATTGGTTTTTATGCACGGAAAGCATTTGAACCTTGGTACCGGGCTTCAGCAACCGGACTTCTAACAGCTGTTCATTGCAATAAGGGGTGTGGTCGGGAGTGATGAGGTAGCCGAGCAGGGCAAGCAGCACCAGAAAGCACAGAAAAAACAGGCATCCCATGCCCATTCTGTTTTTTTTCAGCTTTTTCCAGGTAAGCGCACTTAACGAATAGGACGCAGGAACATCATTTTTCCGTTTCCGGTGAAAAAAAGGCATGCTATGTAAGCAAAACAAACAACGGAGTTTCCCCCGTTGTTTGTTTCAAATGTTTTTGGAATGATAGACTTAGAGGGTCACTTTTTTTCCTCCGCTCACCACAGGCTGTGCGGTCTGGGTTTCGTTGCTGCCTTCCATACCTTTGATGGTGACGGTGGCTGCATTAGTGGAGGCATTGACTTCCACTTTCTTGGCGTTGGAGACGTCCGCTTTGGCGCCGCCTTCCATACCTTTCACCGTAACGGTGGCACCGCCGGTGGAAGCGTTGACTTCCACTTTCTTGGCGTTGGAGACATCCGCTTTGGAGACTTTTTCCACCTTTTCTTTTTTGACGGCTTTTTTCGGAGTTTCAGCGGGCTGTGCGACTTCCGCTTCCACGGCTACGGGCTCTTCCTCCACTACCGTTTCCTCTTCCACGACAGGTTCTTCCTCCACCATGGGTTCTTCTTGTGTTTTGTTACCGCAGGAAATGAAAAGCATTCCCGCCACCACGAATAAACTGGCTAATTTCTTCATCTTTACTGTTTTTTAATTAGGTTAAACTTATTTTTCCTTTTCAATGTCCTTAAAATAATTGACGGTGCCCACTTTCAGCTCGTCGGTCGCGGCGTCGTCGCATACGATGATGCCCTTCGGGTGGGTTTGCAGAATGCTGACGGTCCACATGTGATTGACGGAACCTTCAATGGCATGGTACAAGGCCCTGGCTTTGTTGTGCCCGTTCACCAAAATAATGACCTCTTGGGCGTCCATTACCGTACCCACGCCCACGGTGAGGGCGGTTTTCGGCACTTTGTTGATGTCGTTGTCGAAAAAGCGGGAATTGGCGATGATGGTGTCGGTGGTCAGGTTTTTCTTGCGGGTGCGGGAGGAGAGGGAGGACCCCGGTTCGTTGAACGCGATGTGTCCGTCCGGCCCTATGCCGCCCATGAAGAGGTGGATGCCGCCGTAGTGTTTGATTTTGTCTTCGTAACGCTGGCATTCGGCCTCCAAATCCTGGGCGTTTCCGTTCAGAATGTTGATGTTTTCCGGCAGGATGTCAATGTGATTGAAGAAGTTAGTGTGCATGAAGGAATGGTAGCTTTCCGGATGGTTTTCCGGCAGCCCCACGTATTCGTCCATGTTGAAAGTGACCACGTTCCGGAAGCTGATCTGCCCTTCTTTGTGTAGGCGGACAAGCTCTCTGTAGGTGCCCAAAGGTGTGGATCCGGTGGGAAGCCCCAAAATGAAAGGCTTTTCCGGCGAGGGATGGAAAGCGTTGATTTTGTCCACGATGTACCGGGCTGTCCACTGGGACATTTTTTCATAATTTTCGCGAATGATAACCCTCATGATACAAAATGATTAAATAACGGTCGTTTTCCTTTTCAGCAGAAAAACAAACATGCAAAAGTATACATTTTCTCAAAACAAACGGCTTTTTTCGGCCTATGGAGTGATTTTTTTCCAAACATGACGGAAATATTCAGCAAGGAGGATTTCACCATTGTGAAAAACCCCGGACAGAAAAACATGGAAATCATCACCAAGGAAGGGGAGAAAATCAACCGCTACACCCCTTCGGAAAACCAGGAATCCTCCAGAACCATGGGCCGCAGGGTGGGGGTGGCCTATGAACTGGAAAACGGCGAAATCATTTACGTTCCGGAATAGAGGCGGAGAAGGCTTTCCCCGTTTTCACCCCGCCGCCATCCGGATCAGGGCTTCCGTCCATTGTTCCCGCGCCACACTTACGCGCTCCCGTTTTGGCAGTTTGAGGTTCACCTCTTCGTAGGCGTGGACAATCAGCCGGCAGAAGAGGTGATCGTCCACATCCCCTTGAAAGGCAATCTGATTCCAGTATTTCTTGTTCCAATGGAAGGCCCCTTCCACCGCGCTGTGGTGCATGCGGAGCGTTTCCGCCTTTTCCGGGTCGCATTTCAGCACCGCTTCGTCCGGATGGTCTAATCCCACGCAGGCGAAAATCTTTCCTTTCAGCCGGAAAGTGACTACGGTGTCGTCAAAGGGCATGTCTTCCGTCACTTCGGGAAGCGCCAGGCAGCATTCCCTGAAAAGCTCGATGTTCATGGCATTTGTGTATAAGCCGGTTTGACCGCTATTTCAGCCAGCGGTCAAACCAGTCGATGAAGTTGCGGTGCCACAGCAGGCTGTTTTGCGGTTTCAGTACCCAGTGGCTCTCGTCCGGGAAGTAAAGGTAGCGCGCTTCCAAGCCGCGCAGCTTGGCGGCGTTGTAGGCGGCCATGCCCTGGGAGGCCACGATACGGTAGTCGTATTCGCTGTGGATGACGCAAATCGGGGTATTCCATTTGTCCACAAACAGGTGGGGCGAATTGGCGTAGGAGTGGGCCGTTTTGGCGTTCTTTTCCCAGTACGGGCCTCCCAAATCCCAGTTGGTGAACCAGTATTCTTCGGTCTCCAGGCACTGCTGCTCGAAGTTGAACATGCCGTTGTGGGCCAAAAACGCTTTGAAGCGGCGGCCTTCGTTGTACCCTTTCGCTCCGTAGTTGTGACCGGCTAACCAGTAGATGCTGTAAGCACCGAAGGAGGCGCCGCAGGCTCCGATACGGTTGATGTCAATTTGGGGCATTTCCTTGGCAATCACGTCGGTGGCCTGCATATAGTCCTTCATGCAGAGGCCGCCGTAGTCGCCGCTGATCTCCTCACACCAGGCGGTGCCGAAACCCGGGCAGCCGCGGCGGTTCGGGGCGATGACGAAGTAGCCCGCGCCGCTCATCACCTGGAAGTTCCAGCGGGTGCTCCAAAACTGGCTCACCATGCTTTGAGGGCCGCCTTCGCAGAAAAGCAGGGCGGGGTAGGTCTTGCTGCTGTCGTAGTCGTAGGGGTAAATCACCCAGACCAGCATGTCTTTATTGTCAGTGGTCTTGATCCAACGGGCTTCCGTTTTGCCCATGCGGCACTGGCTGAGGGCCTCGGTGTTGATGGCGGTCAGCTGTTTGCCTTCGCTTTCCGTGCCGTTGAGCGGATAGGCGAAGAGTTCGGTCGGATGGCTCATGGAAACCTCTTGGGCGATAAGCTGTTCTCCGCAGATTTCAAATCCGTTGATATCGTGTATGCCTTTGGTCACCTGACGGATGGCCCCGTCTTTCAGGTTGAAGGCGAAAACCTCCTGCGTGCCGCGGTACATCACCACAGCGAAAATCTCCGCGTCGTTTGCGTTGAAACGGATGTTGCCGACACCGTAGTCAAAATTTTCGGTATAGTCTTTATGTTCTTTAGTGTCAAAACAATAGACCATCAGACGGGTTTTGTCGGATTCGTAGCCGTCGTGCTCCATGCTTTCCCAGGCAATCATGCTGCCGTCGTGGGAGAAGACCGGGTTCTGGTCGTAGCCCATCATCCCTTCGCTGAGGTTGGAAGTTTGTTTGCTGGCAATGTCATACAGGTAGATGTCCGAGTTGGTGGAAAGGGCGTAGTCCTTGCCGGTTTTCTTGCGGCAGGTGTAGGCGATTTTGCTGCCGTCAGGTGACCAGGCTACTTGCTCCAGTCCGCCCCAGGGGCGCATCGGGCATTCGTAGGCTTGTCCTTCCAGCACATCCGTTACTTTTTGGGTGTTGATGGTCAGGTTGGTGTCTATGTCAGCCAAGAAAATGTGCGGGTATTCGTCCACCCAGCCGTCCCAGTGGCGGTACATCAGATCCTCGTTGATGCGGCCCGTGGTCTTGTCCAAGCCTTCGTAGAGCTTGTCCACCTGTTGCAGGCGTTTCACCGGCAGGCAGGCGGTGTAGACAATCCGTTTGCCGTCCGGCGAGAAGCGGAACTCCTCAACGGCCTGTCCGAATGTTCCCATGCAATGCTCCTTTTGGCTGGGGAGGTGCATCCTCATGATTTGCTGTCCGCGCAAAAAAGCGATGTTTTCCGCGTCAAGCCATTGGGGGCAGCTTTCGTTTTCCTCGCTCGTGGTGAGCCTTTTCACATCGCTTCCGTCGATGTTCATCACATAAAGTTCAGCATTGCCCTTGTTCTGCTCCATGCTGTAGTAGGTGACAGTGTAGGCGATGTGTTTCCCGTCAGGGGAGACGGCAGAGCCGCCCATTTTGCCCAATCCCCACATGACTTCCGGGGTGAAGCGGCCGTTTTCCACCGTCAGCTGCGGTTTTTCAATCACATTGGGGGCCGGGGTTTCAGGTTCCGCTTGTTTCTTTTTACAGGCTGTGCAAGCTAAAGAGATAGCCATCATACAGATACATATTTTTTTGAGGTACATGACAGGTGTTGTTTGTTAATATTTCCACATTTTTTTAAAATCTTCGTAATTCTGTTGCAGCAGTTCCGGAGTGTTCAGTCCGTAGGGGCATTTGCTGGCGCATTGGTTGCAGTGCAGGCAGCCCTCGATTTTCTTCATTTTCTCCGCCCATTCCGCCGTCAGGTAGACGCTCAGCGGGGCGCGTTGCAGAAAGAGGCTCATGCGGTTGCAGTTGTTGATTTCTATCCCGGCGGGGCAGGGTTCGCAATAGCCGCAGCCCCGGCAGAAATTGCCGGAAAGCTCCTTGCGGTCCTGTTCGATGCGGGCTTGGCGTTCCGGGGTCATCTCGGGCGGTGTCTCTTGGTATGAAAGGAACTCGTCCAACTCGCTTTCCCGTTGTATGCCCCAAATGGGCACCACATGCGTGAACTGGCCCATATAGGCGTAGGCGGCGGCGGAATCGGTGATCAGGCCGCCCGCCAAGGCTTTCATGGCGATGAATCCCATGTCGGCCTCCCGGCACATCCGGACGATGCGCAGGTCGTTTTCGGAGGCCAGATAGGAGAAGGGGAACTGTAAGGTTTCATACAGGCCGGAAGTGATGGCTTCCTCGGCAACGGCCAAGCGGTGGTTGGTAATCCCGATGTGCCGCACCTTTCCCTGTTTCCGGGCTTCCAGCATGGCTTCGTACAGTCCCGTGCCGTCGCCGGGTTTGGGGCAAAAGGCGGGGTTGTGGAACTGGTAGATGTCGATATAGCTGGTGCGAAGCAGCCCGAGGCTGGTTTCCAAATCCTTCCAAAAAGCTTCCGCTGTCGTGGCGCCGGTTTTGGTGCTGAGGATGATGCGCTCCCTGCGGTCGTGGAAAGCGGCGCCGAGTTTCTCTTCACTGTCGGTGTAGAAACGGGCGGTGTCGAAATAGTACATGCCGTGGTCCAAAGCCTTGTGCAGCAAATAAATGGTATCTTCCTTTGAAATACGCTGTATGGGCAGGGCCCCGAAGCCGTTTTTGGGCACGCGGATGCCGGTTTTTCCTAAAATGACTGTTTCCATGGCGAATCCGTTTGGTGAATCATTGGTTGGATTGGTTTTTTAGTTCGTTTTTTCCTCACCGGCAAGGGAGGGGGTTTCTTGCAAAAGATTTGTCAGACAGACCACAAAGTCGCGTATGTCCGCTTCCGTGGTGTCGAACGAGCACATCCAGCGCACCACATCCCGGCTTTCGTCCCATTCGTAGAAGAAATAACGTTGTTGCAAGGCTTTCCAGACCTCGCGGGGCAGTTGCACAAAAACGCCGTTGGCCTGCACCGGATACACCACTTTCAAGTGGGGCAGCCCTTTCACGGACTGGTGGAGCAGTTGCGCCATGCGGTTGGCATGTTCGGCATTCTTCCGCCAAAGTGCGTGCTGGAAGTAGGCCTGGAACTGCACGGCTAAAAAGCGCGTTTTGCTGCACAATTGCATGGCCTGTTTGCGGCGGTAGAGGAAATCCGGCTGCAAGGCCGGGTTGAGCAGCACTACCGCTTCACCCGTCATCAGCCCGTTTTTGGTGCCTCCGAACGAAAGCGCGTCCACGCCGAGGTCGGTGGTGATTTCCTTGAAACTCCGCTCCAAGGCCACTGCCGCATTGGCCAATCGTGCGCCGTCCATGTGCAGGTACATGCCGTTGGCGTGCGCCAGTTCCGCAATGGCTTGAATCTCTTCCAAGGTGTACAGCGTGCCCAACTCGGTCGGCTGGGTGATGCTGACGACTTTGGGCTGGGAATGGTGCTGAAAACCGAATCCATGCAATTGGGTTTGAATCAGTGCTGGTGTGAGTTTTCCGTCCGGTGTGGGGACGGGAAGCAGGCGGCAGCCCACCACCCGTTGGATGGAGCCGCATTCGTCCACGTTGATGTGGGCGGTTTCGGCGCAGACAACCGCTTCGTGCGAGCGGGTCATGGCATCGATGCAAAGGGTGTTGGCCCCCGTGCCGTTGAACACAAGGTAGGCTTCGGCCGTTTCGCCGAACTGCTGTTTGAACAGCGAGCGGGTCTGTTCGCTGTAAGCGTCTTCGCCGTAGGCCAAGGCATGTTCCCTGTTGGCTTGCGCGATGGCCTCCAGCACTTCCGGACTGACGCCGGAATGGTTGTCGCTTCCGAATCCTCTTTTCATGACAATGAAATAAAACGCAAATATCCTCAAAATCCGCATACGGAATGCATGCAAGGACAAAAATATGTTCAGGCTATGCCCGCGCCTCTTTTGGGTGTTCCTTCCGGTACAGCTGGTAGGCGTTGAACACGTTGTGCCAAATGGTGTAGAATCCGCCGGCGATGGCGGTGACCGGGGTCAGGAAGGTGTAGCTCAGCCAAATGGCGAAAACGGTGTTTTTCTGTCCCATGCTTTGGCCTCCGCTGATGCGGTCGTGGTGCTTTCCCCCAATGCTTTTCCCTGTCCGGAACTGGAAAACGCAGCTCGCTAACGAAACAAGGGCGATGCCGAGGCAAATGCCCCAGGACACAGGGCTGTGCACAAGGATTTTGGTGGTGACCGCCAAGGCGATGGTCAGGGAGACGGACCAAATATAGAAGGCCAAGTCTTTGGCTTTCACAATGATTTTATGCAGTCCGGGCAAAAAATAGCGTACCAGAAAGGCGGCAATCAGGGGCAGCATCAGCAGGGGGCACACCTTCCCCAAAATCAGCAGGAAGGAATGCACAAAGTTCAGCCCTATGCCCGGGTTCGTCAGCGGGAACACCAAGGGGGCGAGCAGGGCGGTCATCAGGTTGGCCATCAGGGTGTAGGTGACCAAATTGGTGGTGTTTCCTCCTAATTTTCCGGTGATTACGGCGGCGGCGGTGGCGGTCGGGCAAAGCAGGCAGATCATAGCGGCCTCTAATAAGGGGCGGGCGGCAGTGTCGGGGAACAGGCAGAGGGGCAAAGCGGACAGCAGAAAGCCGATAGCCTGAATCAGCAGCAGTTTCCAATGCCAGGGGCGAAAACGCAGGCGTTTGGGGTTGATTTTGCAGAACGAAAGAAAAAGCATGCAGAAAATCAGGGTGGGCTGTACGATGCTTACCGCCCGTGTGGCCGCTGCGTGGGTGAAATCCAGAAAATGCAGGCGCGCATAGACAAAATAGGCCAAAACGCCGGTGACCATGGCAATGGGCAGCATCCACGTCCGGACAAACAGTTTGATGCTCATACAGGCTTTTCCTCTTTGTTATCTCTAAAATAAAAAGTCTTGAAATTTGATTTCCAAGACTTTCCTTCTGTACCCGAGGCCAGGATCGAACTGGCACGAGTTTAACCTCATCGGTTTTTGAGACCGACGCGTCTACCAATTCCGCCACTCGGGCAAACGGCGTGCAAAAGTACAAAGAATATCCATACAATCGAAGGGTTTCGCGAAAAATACTTTTTCCTGTTTAAATATCTTGGTACTCTGTGGTATAGCTTTCCACCAACAGCAGCTCGTCCGTGTTGTCCACAATGTTTTTGGAAAAGACGTCGATGCGGGTTTCGTTGTTGTTTTCATCAAAAGCCGTCCGTTTCTCATCCAAAATCACCCCGTCCTTGTTCAGCATCTGGTCCAGCACGCAGTTGCCCTGTTCGTCATAGCCGTATACGTGCTTGAAATACACGGAGGCGCTTTCAATGTCCACGGCGGTGCGCTGCCCTTGTTCGTTGTAGAAGAAGCGGCGGCGGACCACCAATTGGTCGCTGATGTTGTAGGTTTCCTGGGTTTCCACGCCGAAAGGCCCGTAGCTGATGATTTCCGTGGTCTTGTTCACCACGCTGCTGTCGGCCTCCGGTTCGTAGCACACCATTT
This sequence comes from Bacteroidales bacterium, assembly GCA_017613015.1. Classification (GTDB taxonomy): domain Bacteria; phylum Bacteroidota; class Bacteroidia; order Bacteroidales; family WCHB1-69; genus UBA1195. The sequence continues at coordinate 9,541 of JAGAEQ010000041.1, forward strand.
CCACCGGTCTTCCGTTTTCATCGTAGCGGTAGGTCTTGCGGCTCTGAAGCTCGTCTGTGTCAGAGAATTCCTTTTCTTCCATCAACAGGCCGTTCTCCCAAAGGTATTCGTTCTCCACATAGGAAGAGCCGTCCTCGTAGAAAATTTCCTTACGGACCAAGCGGCCGTCCCCGTCATAGTGGTACTTTTCGCTGACAGCGTCTTCCAAGTAGCGGATTTCGCAATGCTCAATCCGGTCGTCCCCCTCCTCCGCGTAGAAATAGCGGCGGCTTTCGTAAGGCTCCGTCTCGTCCCCGTCGATAAATTTCTCCTCCAGCACGCGGTTATGGGCGTCAAAGGTGCGCCGGATGGTGTTTTTGGTGTCGTCCTCCCAGTTGAAGCTCTGGTCCAGGACAATGTTTCCGGCATCATCCGTTTCAGTGTAGGACAGGGTGCGTGTGGTCTCCTCAATGTGGTCATTGTAGGTATGCGTTCTTTCGTACGTTGTCTTTTTTTTGCAGATGGCTTTCATGCGCTTGGCTGGTTTATGCGTTGTTTTGAACTTTTTCTCCTAATAAAGTGGCTGTAGTGCAGTCAATTACTTTCACGTGGACGTAGGTTCCCGCCTGGCAGTCCTCCTTGGGGAACACGATGACCTTGTTCTGGCTGTTGCGTCCGAACAAATGCGCATCGGAGCGTTTGGAGGGCCCTTCCACCAGAATCTCAAAGGTTTTGCCGATGTCTTTCCGGTGGCTTTCGTAGGAAAGCTGGCGTTGCAGGGCGATGACTTCCTCCAAGCGTGCGGTCTTCACCTCGTCCGGAATGTCGTCTGCAAGGTGTTTGGCCGCGTAGGTGCCGCTGCGCTCGGAGTATTTGAACATGAAGGCGTAGTCAAAACGGGCGGTTTCCATCAGCGAAAGGGTCTGCCGGTGGTCTTCCTCCGTCTCGCCGCAGAACCCGCTGATGAGGTCGGTGGAGATGGTGGCGTCCGGCAAGTGGCGGCGTATGGACTCCACCCTTTCCAAATAGCTTTCCCGCGTGTATTTCCGGTTCATGCGTCGCAGCACTTCCGTGCTTCCCGATTGGGCCGGCAGGTGGATGTTCTTGCAAATGTTGGGGTAGGCGGCCATCACCTCTAACAGCCCGTCTGACAAGTCCTTGGGGTGGGAGGTGGTGAATCGTATGCGCAGTTTCGGGTCCATACCGGCGGCGTCGGCCATCAGGCGGGGGAAGTCGTAGGCGTTCTCCCAGCGGTAGGAATTGACGTTTTGTCCGAGCAGGGTGATTTCCTTGTAGCCTTTTTCCGCCAAGTCACGGATTTCCTGCAAAACGCTCTCCGGATTCCGGCTGCGCTCCCGCCCCCGGGTATAGGGCACCACGCAATAGGTGCAGAAATTGTTGCAGCCGCGCATGATGGGGACAAAGGCGGAAATACCGTTGCTCTGGTAGCGCAAAGGGGTGATGCCGAGATAGGTCTCGTCTAAGGAGAGTTCCGTCCGGACCTGCGGCGCTTCGGCGTCGGTAAGCATTTCCGGCAGAAAACGGTAAGCGTCCGGTCCGGCCACAAAATCCACTAAGCGGGACTCCATCCACTGCGTCTTGTAGCGGGAGGCCATGCAGCCGATAAGCCCGATTCTCCGGCTTTTCCCTTTTTTCTGGAGGGCGTGCAGCTCCTCCAGGCGTTTCAGCACCTTCTGCTCGGCGTTTTCCCGTATGGAGCAGGTATTCAGGATAATCACGTCGGCATCCTGCGCTTTTTCGCACAAGCTGTGGGTGGCGGACAGCACGGAGGCGACAATCTCGCTGTCCGCGAAATTCATCTGGCATCCGTAGGTTTCAATATATAATTGTTTCATTTGCGATGTTTCAATGCAGGATCACGCGCATAAAACGCAGCTTTTCCGAATTTATTATAAAGTTTTCCCGTGAATTGCGCAAAAGTCGCCGAGGCGCAAAAAAAAGGGGGCTTGCGAGAAGCCCCCTGAGGATGTGTGCCGTTATTCCCGCTTTAGTAGGAAAACAGGTAGTCCAAGTCAGCGCCGCCCGCCCCTATGCGGAAGGTGTGCACTTCGCCGGTCGCCGGTTTGATGGCGATGAGGTCGCAGCAGAGGGTTTTGCGGGAGTTGAACCAGGCCCGTTTCTGTCCGGGGGCCAGCTCTTCGTTCTCCATTTTCCCGTAGCCCTGCGAAATGAAATAGTTCACGCCTTCCTCGCAGGCCAGGGCATTGACGTGGGAGTCCCCCGTGAACAGGCCGACCAGCCTGCCTTCGGCCGATTCGAAATTCCAGTGCAGTCCGCCGTTTTCGCCCATCGTGCGGTTTCTGTAGGCCGAAAGGATTTCCATCAGGATTTGCGTGGTCGGGCTCACTCTCGGGCCCAATTCACCCCAGTGCCCGACAGGATGCGGCATGAAGTGTCCCATGACCAGTACGGAAAAATCCTTAGGGGTCTCTTCCAGCAGCTTAATAAGCCATTCGAGCTGGTCTTCCTCATAGGTGTAATAATATTCCCCTTCCGTTTCGGTGTTCTGGCTGTTCAGAAGGATAAGGCGCATGTTTTTCTTCGGCAGGTCGTAATAGCACCAGCAGTTGTTCTCGCTGAGGTGGAGATTGCCGTTGGCGTAGGGGAGCGAAGGTTTCTGGAACAGGTCCGACAATTCGCCGGAACTGATGTGCACCCCTTCCCCGCCGTCGTAGTCGTGGTTGCCCGGCGCATACAGGAACACGCCCGGAAATTTGGCCATTTCGCCGCGTGTCTTTTCAATAATCCCGTCGGCAAAGGCTTTGCTTGAGTGTGCGGGTTCGGTGTTGAGCCCGATGTCCCCGAGATTGACCATGAAATCGTAGTGGAAAAACTTGTCCAGTTCCGCGATGTAGCCGATGTGGCGGTAGGTTTCGCGATTGCAGGTGTGTATGTCGGTGAGGATGGGGAACACCACCACTTCGTCTTTCCCTTTCCATGCGTTCAGGCGTTGGGCTGCCTCCTTGGCCTGCGGAAGCACAAAGTCGGGCGTTTTCTGGGCTGTCACTGTCGAGCCCAAGGCGATGTATTCGGTGGAGGGGGTTTTGTAGAACAGGCTCAGGGATTGGGATTTCCATTTTTCGAAATACTCCACCCGGACGGCATGGGTCCCTTTGCCCAAAAGCAGGGAGACTTCCTTGACAATTGGGCCGTGCGCGCCGTCGAGGTCCAAAAGGAGGTTGTCGTCAATGTACAGGCGGCTGCCGTCGTCGCTGCACAGGCGGAACGAAAAGGTGTCGGCTTTCTTCACCGGCAGGTCGTATTCGAGCAGCAAGGCGTAGTGGTCCCCGTTTTCCCCCGGAATGCCCTCCAAATCAAAAATGTCGGTCACGCCTTCCGCGTCCGCTTCCCCAAAGGTGGAGAAATCGGGCAGTACGTCCTCATGGTAATTGAGGTACATTTTATACCTTACCTTGTCCGTTTGGGTGGAGGTTTTGCTCTGCGCTTGCAGGCCGAGTGCCGCGAGCAGGCCGCAGCCTAAAAGAAACAATGTTTTTTTCATCATGGGAATGCTTGGTTTAAGTGATAATATCCATTTTGTTTTTGGAGACCCTTAAAAAAAATAGCGGTCCGATAGAACCGCTATTTTTTCAGGTATGTCTAAACGTTAGCGCACCGAAAGTTTGGTGGTGAAACGTTTTCCGTTCTGTTCCACGCTGACGAGGTACATGCCGGCGCTCAGATCCTTGGTGCTGATGACGTTCTTTTGCTCGTTCGTGTAGATTGTCTTCACCACCTGGCCCATGATGTTGTAGAGGCGGATGGTCGCACGCTCGCTGCTCTTCAGGGACACGGTCACGTAGTCGTTGGCAGGATTGGGATAGATGGCCTCAATGAGGTTCTCCGCACCCTTGATGCCGGTTGTCACTTTGCTGGAGTCGCACACTTCCACCGCGTTGATGCTGTCGTAGGACAGGCGCATGTACATGACGGGCAGGGTGCTGTTGTCAGGATTGTAGATGCTGTTCATCAGTTTGCCGCCATTGCCTGTCCACATCTGGTAGTGAGTGTAGATATGATCGTAGAAGGCGCAGTTGTATCCGTAGGGGTCGCAGAAGTTCTTGCTGTTGGATGCTTCATCATAGGTCATCAGACTGAACTCGTTGTGGTAGGTGTGGATAGGGCCGTCATAGGTGTTGTCCGCTTTGACGTTGGCATATTCAAAGGTGTCGTTGGCATGGTAGGCGTATCCGGGAAGGAATTGGGCGATGATGCTCACCACGGCGCCGGCGGGGACTTCAAAGCCTTCACCCAAAGCGATGTGATAGTTTTTGTAGTTGAAGTATTTCACTGTTCTGCCATTCACTAATGAATCCCAATGTTTGTTCGTGTCGCTTTCCGTCAGCACATAGTCGAAAACTTTGGTGTTGGCCGCTTTCGGGCGGATGGATCTGGCCTTGGGTTGTTTGATGGCATTGGTGTCAACGGCCACCATGGGGGCGAAGAGGGCGGTGTCGTGGTTTACATCGCTATTGTAAACCAAAGACAACCATTCCGATCCATTGCCGATACGTTCGTACGCTTTGAAGTAGGACAAAAACAGGCGCAGGGTGTCGGGAGAAGCCGCGTTGTAGCCGTCTTTCTCACCCCATTCGTAGGTTCCGACCACAGTGACGGAGTCAATCATGTAAGGATAGGTTTCCACCGCCGGATAGTCGGGCGTGGGGAAAAGTCCGGTCAGACGCATTTTGTCAAAGGATTTGGAATAGGGGTCGAAGCTGATACCCATGGCATGCTGTCCAAAGCGAATGTTTATGGTAGAGTCCTTGTGCGGGAAATAGTACACATAGTGCATGCAGGAATCCGGGAAAATGGCGTTGGAACGGCGTTTTTCTTTGATGTCATACGCAGAGGGCAGCAGGTACTGCAAGTAGGATGCGCTGTTGACCCAACCTCCCACTTTGTAGTCCTTCATGTACTTCATGTTGTCCGGCATCAGTCCGATAGCGGGGTTCCCAAACCCTTTGGCCGGCGTGTTCACCGGGGTAAGCGTGTTCTGGGCGTTCATTCCGAAAATGAAAGCCATCAGCATCGAAAATAAAGCAAGTTTCTTCATTGTGAATAAAATTAAATTAATTACACTATTAGAACTGCAAAAATAATGCTTTTCCAAACACAAACCGAACAATTTTCCAAAAAAAAGTAATTTAATGTGCATAGACGGTTTTCCGGACACTTTTTTTTGTACTTTTGAAAATTGTTTTTTCACCCGAAGGGAACGGTCTAAATGATTAAAAGAGAGAGCATCGACGCCATTGTTGCCGCCTGTCGCATCGAGGAGGTGGTGGGGGATTACGTCCATTTGGCCAAACGCGGGGTCAATTTTATCGGATTGTGCCCTTTCCATGATGAAAAAACGCCTTCGTTCATTGTCAGTCCGGCCAAAGGCATCTACAAATGCTTCGGCTGCGGCGAAGCCGGGGACTCCATCCGCTTCATGATGCAGCACGAGCATTACTCCTATGTGGAGGCTTTGCGCTATTTGGCGAAGAAATATGGAATACAGGTGGAGGAGACGGAACAGACGCCGGAGGCCTTGCAGCAGCTGAACGAGCGGGAGGCTCTTTTTGCCGTTTCCGAGTTCGCCGCCGGTTTTTTTGCACGCAACCTTCTGCAAACCAAGGAAGGGCAGGCCGTCGGGCTGAGCTATTTTCGGGAGCGCGGCTTTACGGACGAAACCATCGCCAAATTCCGCCTGGGCTACAGCCTGCCTTCCCGCTCCTCCCTGACGGACGAGGCGCTGAAACAGGGCTACACTTTGGAGAATCTGGAAAAAGCCGGTCTGGTCTCCCGTTCCGGGGAAAAAACCGCCGACCGCTTTTTTGATCGGGTGATGTTCCCCATACAGAATTTTTCGGGCAAGGTCATCGCCTTCGGCGGGAGGACGTTGCGCACGGACGACAAGAAAACGGCCAAGTACATCAATTCGCCGGAAACGGACATTTACCACAAGAGCGACACGCTGTACGGGATTTACCAGGCAAAGAACGCCATCCGAAAGGCCGACAAATGCCTGTTGGTGGAAGGCTATGCCGATGTGATTTCCATGCACCAGTCCGGCATAGAGCATGTGGTGGCCTCGTCCGGTACCTCGCTGACCACGAACCAGGTCAAGCTGATAGGCAAGCTCACACGCAACGTCACTGTTTTGTACGACGGGGACGCGGCGGGCATTCACGCGGCGGAGCGTGCGGTCGGGCTGATGCTGAAGGAGGGGCTGAACATGCGCATTGCGGTGCTTCCCCCGGAGGACGATCCCGACACCTTCGCCCGCAAGCACACCCGGCAGGAGATTTTGGACTACATAGCCGAAAAGGAGAAGGATTTTCTGGGCTTCCGCATTGCCCGTTTTTTGGAGCAGCCCGATCATCTGGACCCCTTGAAGAAATCGGATTTCGTGCGTGCTGTCGCCGCCGATTTGGCCCTGATTCCCGATGCCATCACCCTGAGCGTGATGGTCAAGCAAAGCTGTGAAATGCTTGATGTGGCGGAGAATGCGCTGCTTTCGGAAGTGAACAGGCTGCGGGTGAAGCGGTATGTGGAGGAACGCCGCCGCTCCCAAGGCCGTCCGGAGGAGGGCGCGGAAGCCGAAGTCTCTGACGCGGTGGCCGTGCTTGCGCCCGAAGAGCCTAAGGAGCGGCCGGTGGAGCTGGAGTCCGTCCTGCTCACCCTTCCCGATGCGGAAAAAGCCGTGCTTTCCCGTCTGGTCAATTACGGGGAGAGGGAAATCACCCTGGACGCTCCGGAAACAGGCGGGGAACCGCGCACCTTGCGGGTGGACGAGCTGGTTTTTCAGGATTTGGAATCCGACGGCTTGGAAATCAGCACGCCGCAGTACCGGGAATTCTACCAATTGTACAAGGAGTGCCTTGAAAAGGACGCCGCCTCCCTGCGGCAGCAGTTGCAGGCCGTCCCGGACGAAAACCTGCACCAGCTGTACATGTCTTTGCTGGACATGAGGCCGCAGGTGAGTCCGCAATGGAAGAAATACAAAAGCAGCATACATACGATAGACGATTCCGACACGGAATTGCTGCAAAGGGATTTGCAGTATGTGCTGCAAACCTTCCGCATGCTGCATTTGCGGAACATGAAGCGGCAGTGCACGGATGCCCTGAAAACGGAGACGGACGCGGAGGAGAGTGCGCTGCTTTTGTACAAAATACAACAAATCAACCAGTTGATTTCCGTTATTGAACGGAAATTGGGCGTAACTTACCGTTAGTGCCATGGAAGAGCGGGAACTCTACATCGAAGCGTTGCTGCCTTTGGCGCTGCCGCGCACCCTGACCTACCTTGTGCCGGAGGAGTGCGGGGAGGTGGAGGTCGGACAGCGAGTGCTGGTCCCCTTGGGGCGGCACAAGTTCTATTCGGCCGTTGTGCGGCGCGTCGGTGTCCCCAAGCCGGAGGGCTATGCGGTGAAAGCCGTGCTGCAAGTGCTGGATGGTCCGGCGGTGGTCGGTCAGCGGCAATTGGATTTTTGGGAATGGATGGCTTCGTATTACCTTTCCACCGAAGGGGAGGTGATGGATGCGGCCCTGCCTTCCGGCTTCAAGCTCGAAAGCGAGACCAAACTGGCGATACATCCCGAGTATACCGGAGAGGTTTCCGACCTGTCGGACAAGGAAATCCGCTTGGTCAGTTTGTTGTCGGAGGAAGGGAGCCTGAGCTTGCAGGAGATAGAGAAGCGGTTTTCTGTCGCCCGTGTCATGGGCTGGGTGCAGTGCCTGCTGGAAAGGAAGATTATCGCTTTGTACGAGGAGGTGGAGGAGAAATACCGTCCGCGCACGGAGACCTGCCTTTCGCTTGCCGAGCCCTATGCTTCGGAGGAAAGCACCTTGGCGGAGGTTTTTGCGGTTTTGGAAAAGAACAGCCGTTTGCAAAAGCAGGCGGACACCCTGCTTGTTTTTTTAGACCTGCTGCACAAAAGCGGACAGCACCTGCTTGCGAAGCGTCAGCTGCTACAGTCGGAAAAAGCGAATGAAAGCTCCTTGAGGCAATTGCTGAAAAAAGGCGTTCTCCTACAGCAGGAGGTGGCGGTGAGCCGTCTGGCGGAAAGCGTTTCGGAGGTCTCTCCGGACAGCATTCGCCTGACAGAGGCGCAGCAGGAGGCCAAAGACAGTATACACAGGCAGTTTGAGAATTTCCCCGTGGTGTTGCTGCACGGCGTGACCGGCAGCGGAAAGACGGAGATTTATATCAAAATGATACAAGAGACGCTTTCGCAAGGGAAACAGGTCTTGTACCTTTTGCCGGAGATAGCTTTGACAACGCAGATAATCAATCGTTTGAGAAAATATTTCGGAGGAAAGGCCGGGGTGTACCACTCCCGTTTCAACGAGCAGGAGCGGGTGGAAATATGGAAACGGGTGCAGGCCGAAGGCGAAAACGGCTACCAGGTGATTCTCGGGGCCCGTTCGGCTTTGTTCCTTCCGTTTCGGGACTTGGGCCTGGTCATTGTGGACGAGGAGCATGACGCTTCCTTCAAGCAATACGATCCCGCACCGCGCTACCACGCGCGGGACGCGGCCATTGTGCTGGCCCAAAAGTGCCGGGCCAAGGTGCTGTTGGGTTCGGCCACGCCTTCCGTGGAAAGTTATTATAATGTAAAACGCGGCAAATACGGTTTGGTGCGTTTGGCGCAGCGCTATGCGGGCGTGGAGCTGCCCCAGGTGAAGGTGCTGGATTTGAAACGCTCCCAATGCACGCCGAAAGGCTATGTGCCTTTTTCCAAAGAACTGATGGACCGTATTTCCCAAGCGATGGAAAACAGGGAGCAGGTGATTCTTTTCCAGAACCGCCGGGGTTTTTCCCCGCATTTGGAATGCGGGGTCTGCCATTACATTCCCGTGTGCAGGCATTGCGACGTTTCGCTCACTTACCACAAGGACAGGCATCAGCTGCGTTGCCATTACTGTGGCTATACGGAAGACATTCCGCATGAGTGCACGCGCTGCCACAGTCCGCAGCTGCAGATGCGCGGTTTCGGTACGGAGAAGGTGGAGGAGGAGCTGGCCGCCTATTTCCCGGAGGCCCGGATTGTGCGTTTGGATTACGACACCACCCGCAGCCGGACGGCCTACCAGCGAATCATTTCGGATTTTGAGCAGCGCAAAATCGATATTCTGGTCGGCACCCAAATGGTTACCAAGGGGCTGGATTTCGACGGGGTCAGCACGGTAGGCATACTGAACGCGGACAACATGCTGTATTATCCGGACTTCCGTGCGAACGAACGGGCTTATCAGGTGCTCGCGCAAGTGGGCGGCCGGGCCGGGCGCAAGCACAAGCGGGGGGAGGTGCTGATACAGTCCTACACCACAGATCACCCCATTTTCCAATGGGTGGTCCGTTCCGACTACGAAACCATGTTCCGGCAGGAGCTTGTGACCCGGCAGCGTTTTCTGTATCCGCCTTTCTGCCGTTTTGTCAAAGTGAGCCTCAAATGCAAGCAGACATTGGCCTTGGATATGGCGGCTTCCGCGCTGGCCCATCTGCTGCGCCAGCGTTTTGGGGACAAGGTGCTGGGGCCTGCCTATCCCGCCATTCCCCGGATAAAGAATTATTACAGCAAAGACATTATACTGAAAATCACAGCCGTAAAGCAACTTGCCGAAATCAAGGCCTGGTTGCGCCAAGCCGCCGACACGATCCTGGCGGAGAAAGCCTACCGCTCGGTCTCGGTGTTTTTCGATGTGGACCCGTATTAAAGGCAATAAAGGCGTTGTGGAGGGGAAATTTGGATCTCGTGAGATGGCGGAGTGATGGAATTTTTATGGAAACAAAAAAGGAAAGATATGACTAACAAGAA
>JAGAEQ010000042.1 GCA_017613015.1 Bacteroidales bacterium
AAATTGTGTATCTTTGCTCTTTGGTAAGGTGATTGTAACTTTTCATATCGCAACACAAAAGTAGTCATTTTACCTGAGAGTGCCATTTTGGGCACTCTTTTTTTCTACTCAGTGTTGCACTTGTAAGTGGAATTTAGGAAAAAACGGATTTTTTCCATTTCGCCGCAGGAGGGGAAAGTGTTGGAATATTGATTATTCTCACCATACTACCACTTTTGCACACAAAAAACAGGCGCAAAAAAAGGAAAGATATTCCAAAAAAGACTACTTTTGCAGTTTAAAAATTTAATCATTTATCATCATGAACGTTGAAGAAAAAGTAATTGCAATCGTTGCTGACAAATTAGGCAGAGACGTGGCTGAAATCACTCCTGACAAGGATTTCGTGCAGGACCTGGCCGCAGACTCCTTAGACAAAGTGGAACTGCTGATGGCTTTTGAAAGCGAGTTCAAAATCAAGATTCCGGAAGAAGATCAGGAAAAGTTCCTCAAAGTGCAGGACGCCATTGATTTTGTGAGCAAGGCCACAAAATAAACACAAACGCGCTCTCTTATGGAATTAAGAAGAGTGGTCGTTACCGGACTGGGGGCCCTTACACCCATTGGAAACACCTGGCCCGCCTTTTGGGGCCGTTTGGTGGAGGGTGTAAGTGGCGCCGGCCCCATTACGCGATTTGACGCCTCCCATTTCAAGACGCAATTCGCCTGCGAAATCAAGAATTTTGACATTTTGCAGTACACGGACCGCAAAGAGGCCCGTAAAATGGATTTGTTCTCCCAGTTCGCCATCGCCGCCTCGGACGAAGCCATACACATGGCCGGTCTGGACCAGGAAGGCATCGACAAGCGGCGCATAGGGGTGATTTTCAGCACCGGCATGGGAGGCTGCGGTTCGTTCTACAACGAATCCAAAGACTTGGACTTAGAGGACCCGAGGCTTTCGCCTTTCTTCGTCACCCGGGTCATTTCCGACATCGCTTCAGGCAATATTTCCATACGCCACGGCTTTATGGGGATGAACTATTCCATCTCCTCCGCCTGCGCCTCTTCAGCCAACGCCATAGCCGACGCTTTCACCTACATCCGTATCGGGAAAGCGGACGCCATTGTGGTGGGCGGCGCCGAAGCGCCTGTCACACCTCCTGGTGTGCTGGGATTCAACGCTTCCAACGCGCTTTCCACACGCAACGACGCACCGGAGCAGGCCTCCCGCCCCTTCGACAGGGACAGGGACGGTTTTGTCATGGGGGAAGGCGCCGGGGCCTTGATACTGGAGTCTTACGAACACGCGACGCGCCGGGGCGCGAAAATATGGGGGGAGCTTGTCGGAGTCGGGCTGTCTGCGGACGCCTACCACATCACCCTGCCCCACCCCGAAGGCGCGGGCGCCGTTTTGTCCATGCGCTACGCTTTGGAGGACGCGGGCATCGCAGCGGAAGCGGTGGACTTCATCAACACACACGGAACATCCACGCCCGCAGGTGATTTGGCGGAAATGCACGCCATCACCACCCTTTTCGGAGACCACGCGCCCAACATTGCCCTGACCTCCAACAAATCCGCCATCGGCCATCTTTTAGGGGCCGCCGGCGCCGTGGAAGCCGTCTCCACCCTGCTTTCCCTGCACGAAGGCATCATTCCCCACACCATCAATGTGGAGCATACGGACGAGCGCATCGATCCGAGCCTGTGCATTGTACGGGAGCAGCCGTTAAAAAGAAACATCCGTTATGCCCTGTCCAACTCCTTCGGGTTCGGCGGGCACAACACGTCCCTCCTGTTTAAGAAATATGAGGAATAACCATCCGGAAACACTGTCCGACAAAGCCTTGCGGACCTATATCCGCAAACTGTGCGGATTCCGGATACCGGGGCAATACCTGTCCCTGTTCCGTCTGGTCTGGACCCCCAACACCGAGGGCAACCGCAAACAGAACAACGAACGCCTGAGCTTTCTCGGCGGGCACATCCTGCAAAGCGTTCTCGCCGCCTACCTTTTTCAGAAACACCCGTATGCCAACGTCTCCACCTTGGAGGAGCTGAAGGAACGTCTCACCCACCACGCCTATCTGGGACGCATGGCGCACCGGCTGCAACTGGACACTTTCGCGCCGGAAGGCAAGGACGACTCCCTGATGCTGCGCGACTGCATTCACAGCGACATGCTGAAAGCCTTGGTGGGCGCGGTCAGCATCGTGAAGGGCTACGCTTTTGCGGAAAAGCTGGTGCTGAAACAACTGAACCAATTGGAAAGCGCCATCAAAGCCATTGGCGGAAACAACCCCAACTACAAAGGCCGACTGATGGCGTGGGGGCAGAAAAACAAGGCGGATATCCGTTTTAAGGCAAACAAAACGCTGAAATACAACGGGAAAATCTACCATGTGGTCGCGCTTTACATCAATAACGAATGGGTGGCCAACGGATGCGACACCACGGTGAAAGATGCGGAACAGCACGCCGCCATCCTCGCCTGCGACTCCGTCCACCTGGATTTCGACATTTCCTAAGATGAAGAAAGCTGTAAGAAACCTCGCTTTCCTATGCTGCCTGCTTCCCGCACTGCTACAGGCACAAACGGGGATTTTCCGGGGCTATGTACGCCATGCGGAGAGCGACGAGCCCATTCCATACTGCACGGTCTATCTGCTGGAAACCGGCAAAGGCGCGGTCAGCGACGAAAACGGCTTCTTCTCCATCAACCGCCTGCCGGAGGGGACCCACCAGGTGCGCATCAGCTGCGTGGGCTATGACTCCCTGCGGTTCAGCATCAAGCTGCAAAACGGGGACATCATCCAACACACTTATCACCTGCAATCCTCCGTCCGTCGTCTGGGCGCGGCCGTTGTGACCGCAGAGCGTCTGGCGAACGCCACCGAAGTCCGGGCGGCGGTACAGTATGTGGCTCCCAAGCAAATCACCCAGCTGCCTTCGGTCGGGGGCATTCCCGATCTGGCGCAATACCTGCAAGTGTTGCCCGGCATCGTGTCCACGGGCGACCAGGGCGGGCAGCTCTATGTGCGGGGCGGAACCCCCATCCAGAACAAGGCGATGTTAGACGGCATGACCATTTACAACCCCTTCCATTCCATCGGGCTGTTCTCCATTTTCGACACGGACATTCTGCGGGACGCCGACATCTACACCGCCGGTTTCAACGCCGAATACGGCGGACGCACCTCGTCGGTCATGGACATACGGACACGCAACGGCAACAAGAAACGTTTCGGCGGCAAAGTGGACGCCAGCACCTTCGGCGCCAAAATCATGCTGGAAGGACCGCTGCGCAAACCCCATACGACCCTGGCCTCCAACATTTCCTTCATCACTTCCCTCAAGGGCTCCTATTTAGAGCAAACTTCCAGACTCCTTTACCCTTACGCCAACAAGGACGGGCTGCCCTTTTCGTATTTCGACGGCTATGGAAAAATCTCCATCGAAACCTCCGAAACCAACCACATCCATGTGTTCGGATTCAGCTTCAACGACCGGGTGCGCTACCCTGAAATTGCTGACTACCACTGGAATTCTTGGGGCACAGGGGCCAACTTTCTGATGATTCCCTCCCAGTCCGAGCAGGTGATTGACGGCACCCTCGCCTACTCCAACTACCGCATGGGACTGGAGGAGGCGCACGAATTCGGACGGAGCAGCAGCATCAGCGACTTCACCTTCGCCACCAACTTCACCTACCACCTCGGACACAACTCCTTCAAATACGGCTTCGACCTGACCGGCACCTGGGTGAACTACGACTACACCAACGCCTTGGGCGTGGACGGCAGCCAACAGACCTTCAACAGCGAAATCGCCCTTTACACCAAATACAAATGGAAACTCCCGCACTGGATCATCGAGCCGGGACTGCGCATAGACAACTACGCCTCCCAGAACGCCACGTCCTTCGAGCCGCGTTTTGCCGCCAAATTTTTGGCCAACAGCTGGATGCGCTTTAAAATGGCGGGCGGGCTGTACTCACAGAACCTGATCAGCGCCACCTCCGACCAAGATGTGGTGAACCTGTTCTACGGCTTCCTCACGGTCCCCGAAACGGGCAGGCTTTCCGGACGCAACCTGCGCAACAGCCTGCAAAAAGGGCAACACCTTGTGGGCGGTGCGGAGTTTGACCTCGGCAAATACCTGCTTGCCAATTTGGAAGTCTATTTCAAGAATTTCTCCCAGCTGACCAACACCAACCGCTACCAAATGTTCGAAAGCGACGACGAATTTCTGTTGGAAACCGGGAAATCCTACGGAGGCGACCTCTCCCTGAAATACGACCACGACCGCCTCTACCTGTGGGTGGTCTACTCCCTGAACTGGGTGAAACGCAACGACGGAAACATCATCTACCGCACCCATTTCGACCGTCGGCACAACCTCAACGCCACGGCTTCCTACCGCTGGGGCAAAAACCAACGCTGGGGCGCCGACCTCCGCTGGAATTACGGCTCCGGCTTCCCCTTCACCCTGACCAAAGCCTTTTACCCCTTGGTTTCCAACTTGGATGATTTGCACACCGATATCCTGACCACCAACGAGACCTTAGGCATTGCCTTGGACGACCTCAACCAAGGGCAGATGCCGTCCTACCACCGGTTGGACATGAACCTGAGCCGCACCTTTGTCCATTCGGAACACGCGCGTTCCGAAATCGGCATCGGGGCCACCAACCTGTACAACTACGCCAACATTTTCTACGTCAGTAGGAAAACCAATGAGAAAATATACCAGCTTCCGTTTTTGTGGAGCCTGCACTGGAACTTGAAATTCTAAAAAGCGATGGGAAAGGAATGGCAACAACGCAGCAGCCTGCTGCTTGGGGAGGGCCGCATGGAAAAACTGCGCCAAGCCCGTGTGCTTATAGTGGGTCTGGGCGGTGTCGGCGCGTATGCCGCGGAAATGTGCTGCCGCGCCGGAGTGGGCTCCCTGACCTTGGTGGACGGGGACTGCATCACCGAGACCAACCGCAACCGTCAGCTGCCCGCTTTGGTGTCCACCCTTGGAAGGCCTAAAACGGAAGTGCTGCGCGAACGCTTTTCAGACATCAACCCGGAAGCTGACATCCGCATCCGCACGGCTTTTCTGAACGAAACGGACATGGAGCCCCTGCTGCAAAGCGAGCCCTTCGACTACGTGATTGACGCCATTGACAGCGTGGGGCCCAAGGTGGCGCTGCTGGCTAACTGTGTCCGCATGGGGATTCCCGTGGTAAGCGCCATGGGCGCGGGGGAAAAGACCGACCCTTCCCGCATCCGATGCCGCGACATTTCCCAAACAAACCAGTGCAAACTGGCGGCGGCGGTCCGCCTCCGCCTGCGCAAAGCCGGCATCAGCCACGGCGTGGAAGTGATTTTCTCGGACGAGGCACGGCAGGAGCGTCCCGCAGACGCGCCCCACGAGCAGGCCATCGGCAGCATTTCCTACCTCACCGCCCTCTTCGGCTGCTGGTGCGCTTCGGTCTGCCTGCGCAGGCTGGCAGGCATCGCTTTCGACAGAAACAAATAAACCTTCGATTACCAGAGGCGTTCCGGATACACCCCTGCCGCATGCAAGCGGCGGAAAGCCTCCGAAACCCCTTGGCTGTCTTCCTGATAGGTGATGCCAAACCACTCGGCATCCGTTTTCAGCACTTTCACACGGGCTTCGCCCGCTTTAATCAGGGTGTCCACCACTTGCGGAATATAGCATTCCGCCTTGAGGTTCTGCAAGTTCGCTTGCAGGAATTCGGTGAACATACGCTCCAAGTGCGCGAACAGGGAAGGATGGAATCCCCAGAAATTCATGGAAGTCAAATCGTCCGGCGAAAGAAGCACGGTGGAGGCATCGTCGTTGGTGTGGACAATTTTCCCCTCCTTCCTTTCAATATGGGTGTGCTCCTTCACTCCGGTCAGCAGCCCTTGGGCGTCCATCTGGCAAATGCCCCGGGACACGCTGCCATGGTCGGACAGGGTGTTTTCCAAACGGTAGGCGACCATGCTGTACTTGTCCCCGTCTTTTTCCAAGGACAGGGAACGCAAATAGTCGGCCATGGTCTGGAAGGCGTGACGGCCGTAATAATCGTCCCCGTTGATGACCGCGAAGAACGAGTCCACCTTCTCCTTGGCCATGAGAATGGCATGCGCGGTGCCCCACGGCTTGGTCCTGCCTTCGGGGCAGCGGAAACCCTGCGGCAGCGCGTCCAGTTCCTGCAACACATAGTCCACATCGGCTTTCCCTTTGTATTTATTGAGAATCACCTCTTTGAAATCCTCCTCTATGCTGCGGCGAATGACAAACACCACCTTGCCGAAACCGGCCTGCAAGGCGTCGTACACGGAATAATCGATAATGGTCTCCCCGTGAGGGCCCAGTTTGCTGATTTGTTTCACACCGCCGAAACGGCTGCCCATTCCGGCCGCCAATACCAAAAGCGTAGGTTTTTGCTGCATTGTATCTCCTTTTTTGATGGTTTTTCCAAGCCAAACGGCTTCCGAAACGCAAAAGTAGTCTTTTTACAGACACTCCGGCGGACGTTTTCTAAAAAAAAAAATTCCACCAAGGGAAAATCATGCGCCCTCTTCCCCCCTTTTTTCGCGCCTCAGCGCATCGGACTGGCACAGCATCTCCTTGTATGCCGGCAAATTTCCGAGGGGTTGGTAGCCCTGCGCCTCCCTGCGGCAGGCAAACTGGCTCACTCCGTTGAACAAGACCACAAAATCCGCCTGCAACTCATGGTTGTACATCGCAGCCTGGTAAAGGGTGTCCCCGGACAAGGGCACCTGTTCGGCCTTACACTCCACCAGCAGCAGGGCCTCCGCATCCGGACGGTAGGCCACAATGTCGTAACGGCGGGTCTGGCCGTTGTAGACCACCTTTTTTTCCACGGAAAGACTGATCAATGGGAAATGCAACGCCTGCGTCAAATACAGTAAATAGGCTTGTCGCACAGACTCTTCCGGCGTCAGGGCCACAAAACGCCTGCGCACAGGGTCAAAAATCTCCTTTTTTCCGCCCACAGTCCGCACCCGGCATCCCGAAGCATCGGTAACGCCCATCAGTCGCGGACTTTCAGCAGTTCTTCCACAATGGCCTCCATGGAAACGTTTTCCGCTTCGGCGCGGTAATTTTTGACCATACGGTGGCGCATCACCAAAAAGGCAATCGCCTTCACGTCCTCTATGTCGGGGGAGAGTTTTCCGGCAAGCACCGCATGGCATTTGGCCGCCACAATCAGGTTCTGGGAAGCGCGGGGACCGGCGCCCCAAGCCAAGTAGCGATCCGCCCAAGGATGTGCCGAGGGCGTTCCCGGACGGGTCATCACGGACAGACGCACAGCATAGCGGTACACATTGTCCGCCACGGGAATACGCTGCAACAGACGCTGGAAATACAGAATCTCCTCCACACTGATCACCTGTTCGGGCTCGTACATGGCCCCGCCTATGGTGCCTTTCACAATATTCACCTCCTCGTCAAAGGCCGGATAGTCCAAATGGATGTTGAACATGAAACGGTCCAGCTGGGCCTCGGGCAAGGGATAGGTACCTTCTTGTTCGATAGGGTTTTGCGTAGCTAACACAAAAAACGGCTCGGGCAAGGGCCGGGTCTCGCCCGCCACGGAGACGCTGCGCTCCTGCATGGCCTCCAGCAAGGCGGACTGGGTTTTCGGCGGCGTGCGGTTAATCTCATCCGCCAGCACGATATGCGAGAAAATCGGGCCTTTCACAAACTTGAAATTCCGGTGCTCGTCCAAAATATCCGTACCCATAATATCCGACGGCATCAAATCCGGGGTGAACTGTATGCGGTTGTACGACAAGCCCAGCGTTTTTGCTATCGTTGTCACCATCAGGGTTTTGGCCAATCCAGGCACACCAACCAGCAGCACATGCCCCCGGCTGAAAATCGTAATTAGAATGTTTCGCAACACTTCGTCCTGCCCGACAATCACCTTGCCGACCTCTTCCCTCAACCGACTGTATTTTTCCGTAAAAGCCTGCACAGCCTCTACATCCGATGCGTAGGATACCATGTGTCTATGTATTATTTTGCTGTTACTAACACTGTTGCGCAGACGCAAACCGCGCCGCACGCGAAACTGCAAAGATAAAGGAAATTGCAACATCTTCCCTTCGCCTATTGTTTTTTTTATTACTTTTGCAGGCTCAAAACTTTACGAAGAATGAACATTTCCATTGTTGTCCCTCTGTTCAATGAGGAGGAATCCCTACCCGAGCTGTGCGCGTGGATCGACCGCGTGATGCAGGAAAACAATTTCACCTACGAAGTGCTGCTGGTGGATGACGGCAGCACCGACGGATCCTGGGAAGTCGTCCGCCGCCTGCGGGAGGAAAACCCTAACATCCACGGTATTCGCTTCCAGCGGAACTACGGGAAATCCGCGGCGTTGAACGTCGGGTTCGAGGCCGTGCAAGGCGATGTGGTCATCACCATGGACGCCGATTTGCAGGACAGCCCGGACGAGATTCCGGAGCTCTACCGCAAAATCACCCAAGACGGTTTCGACTTGGTTTCCGGATGGAAAAAAGTGCGCTACGACTCCAAACTGGCAAAAAACATCCCCTCCAAGATTTTCAACTGGACAACCCGCCGCATGTCCAAAATCAAGCTGCACGACTTCAACTGCGGCTTGAAGGCCTACCGCAAGGAAGTGGTCAAGAACATTGAAGTCTACAGCGAAATGCACCGCTACATCCCTGTGCTTGCCAAATGGGAAGGCTTCGGCAAAATCGGCGAGCAGGTGGTACAGCACCAGAAACGGAAATACGGCACCACCAAATTCGGACTGAACCGCTTCATCAACGGCTATCTGGACTTGTTCACCATCATGTTCATCTCCAAATTCGGGAAACAGCCCATGCACTTCTTCGGTCTGATTGGGACCACCTCTTTCCTGCTGGGTTTCATCGCCTTCGTGATTGTATGCACCTTGAGGCTCTGCGGGCGCATCGCCCTGACCAACAGCGTGTGGTTCTATGTGTCCATGCTGTTCATCCTCATGGGCACCGTGCTGTTTCTTGCCGGTTTCCTCGGTGAGCTGATTGTCCGCAACTCCACCTTCCGCAACCAATACAAAATCCGGGAGCGGATGTAAGGGAAAGGCTGCGGCGCATCAGGTGGATGTTGTGATTATTGTTGATAATCGCTCTCTTTCCCTTCGGGTTCGGCAGGCGGCACCTCGGCAAAGCTGAAACAAGTTTCGCGCTGCGCTCGGTTTGCACTGTCGTTCCATTCGAATTTCACGGTTTCAGGCATCAGGTATTTGCCAATCTTGTAGTCGATATTAGCCTTGTGGGCTTGGCTGAGCTGGTGGCAACGCCTCACGCGGTACATCTTGCCGTCCTTGATAAAATGCGCGCCCGTCTGGTGGAAGCGGAAAGGAATGTTTTTTGAGACACATTGTTCGCGGAGGGCGAGAATCCAGTCGTAGTTGCAGGGACGCGCCTCCACGCCCGACTCTCCACCCACCGACACCTCCTCTATCGTCTCGTCGAGATATGGGGCAAGGTCGATGGCCGTAATCAAGGGCGAAGCGATGATGCTCTTGTGCTTGATGGGAAGTGAAAGGAAAATGGGCAGCCGGTAATCCGCCATTTTCTGGTTCTCCACGGTGCAACCCACAAGGACATTCTCGTAGCCGTCGCCCCAGTTGTCTGGCACACACTCCATGAAGCGGTCGATGCTCTTGGTGAAGAAGTAGAACCATAGGTCGCTCCG
>JAGAEQ010000043.1 GCA_017613015.1 Bacteroidales bacterium
CTTCGGCGGAATGCGGCAAAAAATAGGTCGTTTTTTTATTCGCACTGCAGGGGATGCAGCACGGACAGAGCGGCTTCCACGCTGGGCACGTTGCCGAAGGTGAGGCTCAGCTTCCCCGGTTCCTCTTTGATGCGGCAAAGGCTGGGATGATGTTGCAAATAGTTCAGAATATGCTGGAACTGTGCGCTTTCAAAGTAGGGCGATTGCTCGTCTTTCAGGAAATGGCAGATCATCTGCCGGTGTTTCAGCAGCACTTTTTCAAAGCCGATTTTTTTTGCTGTCCAGCGCAGGCGGAGGCATTGGAACAGGGCGGCGGTTTCCGGGGGAATAGGGCCGAAGCGGTCCTGCAAATGCTCCTTGAAGCGTCCGATCGCCTCTTCGTCGCGCAGGGCGTTGATGTCCTTGTACAGCATCAGGCGTTCGTTGCTGTTGGACACGTAGCTGTCCGGAATCAGGATGCGCAGGTCGGTTTCCAAGGTGCAGTCGCGCACGTAGTCCGTCACCGTCGGGATGTCGGGAATGCGGTTGTGCAGCTCGTAGACGGCTTCTTCCAGAATTTTCTGGTACATCTCATAGCCGATTTCGGTGATGAAGCCGCTCTGCTCCGCGCCGAGCAGGTTGCCTGCGCCCCGTATGTCCAAGTCCCGCATGGCGATTTGAAAACCGCTGCCGATGTCGGAAAACTCTTCAATGGCCCGCAGGCGTTTCCGGCTGTTTTCGGAAAGCGTGTGCAGGGGCGGAGTGAGCAGGTAGCAGAAGGCTTTCTTGTTTTTGCGTCCCACGCGCCCGCGCAACTGGTGCAGGTCGCTCAAGCCGTAGTTCTGGGCCTCGTTGATGAAGATGGTGTTGGCGTTCGGGATGTCCAATCCGGATTCGATGATGGTGGTGCAGACCAAAATGTCGTACATGCCGTCGATGAAGTCAATCATGATTTTCTCCAGTTGGCCTCCGTCCATCTGCCCGTGGGCGACGGCCAGGGACTGTTCGGGGAAGAGGGCTTGGATTTTTCCGGCGATTTCAAAAAGATCCTGCACCCGGTTGTGCACGAAAAACACCTGTCCACCCCGGCAAATCTCTTGGGAGATGCCTTCGCGGATATAGTCTTCGTCAAAACGGTGCAGCTCGGTCTGTATGGGGTAGCGGTTCAGGGGCGGGGTCTGCATGATGGAGATGTCGCGCGCGCCCATCAGGGAGAATTGCAGGGTGCGCGGGATGGGGGTGGCGGTCATGGTCAGGGTGTCGATATTGACTTTGAGGGAGCGCAGCTTTTCCTTGGCCTCCACGCCGAATTTCTGTTCCTCGTCAATGATCAGCAGTCCCAAATCCTTGAAAACAATGTCTTTGCCTAACATGCGGTGGGTGCCTATCAGGATGTCAATTTTCCCCTCACGCACATTTTCCAGTATTTCCTTCCGCATTTTCGCCGTAGTGAAACGGTTGAGGTAGGCGATGCGGCAGGGGAAGGACTGCAAGCGGTCGAGGAAGCTGTGGTAGTGTTGCAGCGCCAATACGGTGGTGGGCACCAGCACCGCCACTTGTTTGCTGTCGCACACCGCCTTGAACGCGGCCCGTATGGCAACCTCCGTCTTCCCGAAACCCACGTCGCCGCACACCAGGCGGTCCATGGGGAAGGGTGCCTCCATGTCCTTTTTTATCTCCTGGGTGGCCTTGAGCTGGTCGGGCGTGTCCTCATACATGAAAGAGGCCTCCAGCTCCTCCTGCAAATAGGAGTCCTGCGAAAAGGCGAAGCCTTCGGTCGCTTTGCGCTCGGCGTACAGCCGGGTCAGGTCGATGACCATTTCCTTGACCTTTTCCTTGGTGCGCTCCTTGACCTTGTTCCATTGGCTGCCCCCCAGGCGGGAAAGGGTGGGCTCCATGCCGTCCTTGCCACTGTATTTGGCGATTTTGTTCAGGGCGTGTATGCTGATATACAGGGCGTCGTTGTTGCGGTACAGGATTTTGATGGCCTCCTGTACCCGGCCGTTGTTGTCAATTTTCTCCAGACCGGCGAAACGGCCGATGCCGTAGTTGATGTGGGTGACGTAATCCCCCACCTGCAATTGGTTCAAGCTGCTCAGCTGCAAGGACTCCCTGTCCTGGAACTTGTCCTCGATGCGGTAGCGGTGGTAGCGGTTGAACACCTGGTGGTCGGTGTAGAAGGCGATGCCGGTCTCCTCGTCGGTGAAGCCTTCGTGCAGGGAAAAACCGGCGAAACGTATCAGCTCCTTGCGCCAGTGTTCCTTCTCCTCCGCGCTGTAGACGCGGTAGTCCGGATGGGTTTGCAGCATCTCCTCCAGCATGTTTCCGATGCGTTTGCGCTGGTTGGCGTTGTCGGACCCGAAATAGTTCACGATGCCTTTTTCGTAATGCTGAATCCACTGGGCGACAAGCAGGTGGAAACTTTGGTTGAAACGGTCCTGCGGGTGTGTCCGGAAGGGGATGCGTGTGACCTTTCCTTTGGGTTTGCCCCCGTCGTAGCCGACTTGGGGAAAATCCAGCATCTCTTTCAGCAGCTCGTGCTCGTCTAAAAAGAGGCTGCGGTATTTTGTCTCTTCCCATTGCGGGAAGGCGCTGCGGTTTTTTTCGACCTGATGCAGGCAGCCCTCCATATCGTCTGTCCACAGCGAAGTGTTCCCCTTCATCAGGGAAAACAGGCTGACTTTCGCCTCGGCTTCGTCCGGATGCACCGGCTTGGGCAGCAGCCGCATCGCTTCCACGGTCGCGGTGGAGGCTTGGGTGCGGATGTCGAACTGCCGAATGGAATCGACGGTATCCCCGTTAAACACAATGCGGTACGGGTGCTCGTCCAGGTAGGAGAACACATCGATGATGCCGCCGCGCACCGCGAAATCACCCGGCTGGCAGACGTAATCGCTGTATTCGAAATCCGAATTGGAAAGAAAATCCGTGATGTCGTCCATGGAAAGCCGCTCGCCTGTCCGTATGGAGAAGCTCTCCTTTTCCATCTGCTGCCCGGAAACCACTTTCTCGCACACCGCCTCCGGGTAGCTCACCACCACGCGGGCCGACGGCAGCATGGCGACCAGCTGGGTGCGCATCAGCACCTGAAAACTGTCGGTTTGCTGCTCTTCCGAATGCTTTTTGTAGGAAGAAGGGAAGAAAAACACCTGTTTTTCCCGGCTGTCCTTGTCCTCCTCGTGGAAAAGCAGCTCCAAATCGTGGTAGAGGAAGGCCGCTTTCTCCTTGTCTTGCGAAAGCACCAGAAAACGATGCCCTTGTGCGCAGGCGGCGCAGCTTTGCAGAAACACGGCAAACGCGCTCCCGCACAAACCTGCCAATTGCAGTCGTGCACCGGCCTCTTGCAGCAGCCGGACGGTTTCCTCCACCTTGGCGGGGGAGCTGTATAGAAGTGTCGGACGCTTTTCGTTCATCATATCCTTTCCCTTGCCGGAAAGCGGCTGCAAAAGTAGCAAAAAAGGCAATACAGGGGGAGAGGCCGTGGCCATCCGTCAGAACATATACCCCATCTTGATGTAAAGGTTGCTGAATTTTCCGTTGTCCTGTTTGTCGAAGGCGGTGGCCCAGTCAATGCTGAGGACAAAATTGTCGTTCATGGCGACCTTGAGTCCGCAGCCACCGGTGAGGTGTGGCGCATAAAGGCGGCTTTCGTCGTAGAAGGCGTCCGGGTTTTCCGGGTTGGGGCCGGCCAAGGTCAGCAGGCGCGGGTCGGTGGCCACGCGCTCGTAGGGCTGCACCACCATTCCGGCGTCGATAAAGGGATTGAGACCGACATAAAACATGTTTTTGCTCACTTTGAAATTGAAAAGGCGGGTGCGGAGTTCGGCATTGGCGAAAGCGACCCCGCGGGCGAGCACCCGGTTGCGCATCATGCCGCGCACCGAATTGGCTCCTCCAAGCCCCTCGTAAACAACGCGCTGCATATAAAGCTGGTTGAGGTAGGTGTTGAGGTAGAAGGGGCAGTCTCCGGCAAGGTTGAGCTGCGATCCGAAGCGATAGGCGAGGATGAGGCGGTCGGAGACGACGGGGATGTAATGCCGCCAGTTCAGATTCAGTTTCAAGTTGTTGTATGCGCTCATGCTGCCGAGCCCCGCGTAATAGGTGACGAAAGCGTCGGTGTGTATGCCGTGCGTGGGGTTTTGCAGGCGGTCGCGGGTGTCGTAGGTGATTCCCGCGTGAAGGTAGGGGTGGAGGCCGCCGGAGGCTTCGTCCTCGCGGATATAGCCGAGCGCCACGTAATGGTCAAAAAGGGACACGGTGTCGGGGAGGCGGTTCTCCTTCTTCTTGGTGAAGCTGTTCAAGCGATCCACATCGACAGGACCGACCCCGAAATGGAGCAGTCCGAGCCCCGCGTTCCAGTACCAGGGTTTGGAGATTTCACCCTGCAAATCGGCCGAGAAACGGAAAAGGTCGCGGCGGTACTTGTAGTAGGCGCGGGAAATGTAACCGTCTTCATTTTGAGAGGAATAGGAAGGCTTGTAAACTGAGCTGTAGCCGTTGAAGCCGTAGAAGTCGCATAGCTGGTCGGGCAGGTAGGTGAGGTCAAAGCTGAGGCGGTGCTTCGGAATCAGGTGCTTGGAGTCGTAGGAGAGGCGGAAAATGCCGAAATGCTTGGTGGTGTAGGCCGCTTCCGCGTAAAAGGAATGCAGGTATTCCGGGTAGGTGGAGCCGTCGCCGAAATAATAGATATTGGTCAGTGCGCCGTATTGCAAGCCAAGGTCGGCGTCGTAAGCCACGCTGGGCAGCACGCCGAAGGTCCAGCCCTGACGGATATGGCGGGTGGTGTCTTGGGCGGCAGAAGTCAGTGCCAGCGCTAAAAATAACGGAAAAAGAAGGTGTTTTTTCATGAGTGAAGGTTATTTTGTTGGGGTTTCGGGCTGCGGCTTGCCTTGGGGACAAGTTTTTTTGGTGCGGCGGAAAATGAAAAGGCAGAAAAGCAGGAGCGCGGCGGCCATGATAGCCATGGAAACCAAGGTGTTCCGCAGGCTCTGCGGGGCAAATCCCATCAGCAGTAGAACGGGGAAGCCGAAGGCGAGGGCCGGAATGGTCTGCAACACAAGGTTGTTGGCAGCGGGTGTCTCAAAACGCGGATCAATTTCCCGCAACAGTATCATACCGTTGCTGGCGGTGCCGGTGAGCATGCCGAACATGGAGAAAAAGCTCTCGTAGAGATAGTCGGGGTAGAGTTTGCGGCAGCAGCGCAGCACGTAGAAGAACGTGGCGACCGCGCCTGCGGCGCAGACCAGGACAAGCGGAAGCCAAAGCCCGCGCAGGTTATTGAAATCGATGGCGGCGGTGCCCGCGACAATCATGAAGTCGAAACAGGTGCCCGCGATGCGGTCAAGAATGTAGTTGTTGATGTATTCGCGCTGCATGAGGTTGCTTTTGCGCAGTCTGCCGATAATCCAGCGGACCAGCACGCCGATAAGGGTTCCCCAGAGGAAGTTGAAGCCCCACACGAGGGGTTTCAGGGTTTTGAGGCCGAATTCGCCCAAATCCAGACGCTCCACACCGAACATGAGCAGGAAAACCAGCGCATAGACCAGCAGCACCAGGCAGAGCTGGACGGTGAGCTTGTCGATGGATTCGGAGTGGGGAATTTCGCCTTCCGATTCGTAGTCGGCGAGGGTGTAGTGCTCGGTGCTGTCTTTCTCCCTGATTTTGAGTTTGCCGCGACGGCGGAGGATGTTCATATAAACCACTCCCACAAGGCTCCCGACGATGAAACCGGTGGCGGCGATGCTGAGCCCGAAATCGGAACCGTGGAACACAAGGCCTTGTCCATCAGCCCAAGAAGCGAAGGTGACCCCAAAATTAAGCGCTTGCCCGGGGCCCTGTCCGTAGCCCATGGGAAGGAGGAGACCGGCGGAATAGAAAAAGTCGGTGCCATTCCACCACAGGAAAAGCGGTACGGTGACGAGGAGGCCCACAAGTCCCTGAATAATGTAGGTGCTGGCGGTGACGGCTCCCGTCTCAACGACTTTGATGGTGGATGTGGCGCTTTTTATCTTTTTGTTTTTCAACGCCATGGCAACAAAACCAAGTCCGAGGGCGTGGTAGGTGATGATTTCCATGGAATGCTTGTCCACCATGCTGGTGAAAAAGCCGAGAGGTTTCAGGCAGAGGATAAGCAGCCCGGCGAGCAGGGCGGAAGGGAGCAGGCTGCGCCGGAAAATGGAAACCTTGCGGCGTATCAGGTTGGCGAGAAGAAGGGCGGCCACAATGATGAAGATTTGGATGAGCCACGCCCATGCGTTGGGATTTGCAAAGGAAGACATGTTTTTGTTTGTTGGTTTTGTTTGTGTTATTTGTTTGTTGATTTTCTGTTTGTTGGTTGGTTACAGCAGCCCGATTTGGCGCATCATGCGCTGGTAGTAAGCCGCTTTGTCACAGAGTTTCATCGGATAGGCCCGTGACGAGGAAGGCATGCGCCACAGTTGCAGTGTCCGGTCGGCGATGGAAAAAGTGTGGTGTTCGCCCATGGCCGGGACGGCAACGCCAAAATCCTCCGTAATGGCGGAAAAACTCTTTTGCCCGGTGCATACAATATGCTGGCAATAAGGAATCTGCGAAAGCAAGGCGGCAAGGTCCGTCTTCTCCACCATCTCCAAATCCTTGTCGGAGGCGTTCTCTTTCAATCGTCTTACGGCCGTGGCCGTGTCGAAGAAGCCGATGCCCTTTTCCGTCAGGAACTGCACGATTTCCGGCAGGCGGAAAGTCTTGTGCGCCGCATCCACAAAATGCTCCTTGTCCCCGAAGAAGACCTGCCCCTCGATGCGCCAGTGGTCGTTGATGAAGTTGGGGTAGAAGAAGTCGATGCACCAGCGGTTCCTCGGCGGTGGGAAGCTCCCCAGGAACAGCACCTTCGTGCCCTCTGGCAAAAACGGTCTCAGCGGGTGGTATTCCACCCCGTCCGCTGACTTGTTGATATTTTCAAGGTTCAGGAAGTGCATTTTCGTTACTCCGCCACCTTGATTTCCGCCATTCCGATCCTGACCCGTTCCACGGTTTCGGCAACGCCGAGCAGGTCGATGATGGTGAAGATGTCGGGACCTTTGGTCTCGCCCACGAGGCAGAGCCGCAGGGCGTTCATGATTTTGCCCATGTTGCACTCGTGGTCGGCCACGTACTGCATGATCTGGTCGTGCGCCTGCTGCTTGTCCCAAGGCTGGATGGCTTGCAGGATTTGGCAGAAAGCGGTGAGGTGCTCGGGCGTTTCCGGTTGCCACCGTTTGGCGACGGCCTTAGGGTCGTAGCTTGTGGGACGCTGGAAAAAGAAGGCGCTGTCTTTCCAGAGGTCGGGAACGAAGTTGGCGCGTTCCTTCATCAGGCTCACCACCGCATCGCGGTAGCTGTCGTCGCAGTGGATGCCTTTCTCCTCCAGTATTTTGCCGAAGGCTTGGCTGATTTCCGCTTCGGGGCGCATCTGCAAATATTTGTGGTTAAACCATTTGGCTTTTTCAAAATCGAATTTGGCGCCCGATTTGCTCACACGCTCCAGCGAGAAGGCCTGCACCAGTTCCTCCAAGCTGAAAATTTCCTGCTCCGTGCCGGGGTTCCAGCCCAGGAGGGCGAGGAAGTTGATGACCGCTTCCGGATAATAGCCCTGTTCGCGGTAGCCCATGGAGACTTCGCCCGATTTGGGGTCGTGCCATTCCAAGGGGAAGACTGGGAAGCCCAGCCGGTCGCCGTCGCGTTTGCTCAGCTTGCCGTTGCCTTCCGGTTTGAGCAGCAGCGGCAGATGGGCGAAGCGGGGCATGCTGTCCTCCCATTCCAGATATCTGTATAACAGCACGTGCAGCGGGGCGGAGGGGAGCCATTCGCTGCCCCGGATCACATGGCTGATGCGCATCAGGTGGTCGTCCACGATGTTGGCTAAGTGGTAGGTGGGCAACTGGTCGGCCGATTTCCACAGCACCTTGTCGTCTAAGATGGAGCTGTTGATCACCACGTCGCCGCAGAC
>JAGAEQ010000044.1 GCA_017613015.1 Bacteroidales bacterium
CCGCCGCTGTGCAGCGGCGGCGGCCGGACGCTTTTTACTGGCGTTTTTACCGTGCTTCCGGCGACCAACTGCTGGAAGCCGTGGAGGAAGGGAAATTGGCGACCACCCTGTCCTTTGGACGCTATTGGCATGCGTTTTCCTACCAGTATCCTCATGTGTGTGTATGTGATACGCTTTCCCGTCATTTGCCGCTGCGCTGGGCCGTGCGCAAGGGCAACGACACCCTGTTGGCGGCGGTCAATGCCTTTCTTCGGGACTATTCCCGGACGGCGGACTGGGCGCGTCTGCATAAGAAATACACCGATCCCGAATCCAAGGAAAGGAAGCGCATCGCCTATACGCTGAGTTCGCAGCCTTTCGGCTCCATTTCCCGTTATGACAAGTATTTCAAGCAGTATGGCGAAGCCTACCGCATGGATTGGCACCTGCTGGCTTCCTTGGTGTACCAGGAGTCCAAATTCCGCCATAACATTGTGGGAAAAGGGAATACTTATGGTCTGATGCAGTTCGCCCCGGTGACGGCTTCCCGTTACGGCGTGGGGGTGGGCAGCGCTCCGGAAAAGCAGATCCAAAGCGGATGCCTCCACCTCCATCATTTGCAGCTGCTGCTGATGCGGGAGGGCGTGTGGGATTCGGCGCAACTGGTGCCCATGGTCATAGCGGCCTACAATGCCGGCGGCGGTCACCTGACGGATGCCATCGCCTTGGCCCGCGCGGAAGGGCTCAATCCTCGGGTGTGGGAGCCGCATGGGGTCCAAGAGGCCTTGCTGATGCTCGGGGAACGGAAATACGGCCGTCACCCGGCGGTGCGTAACGGACGCTATGCCGGTGGCAGGCACACGGTGCGCTATGTGCAGTCGGTGCTGGAAAGGAACGAAGCCTACAAGGCGGTCATCCGCCGGGACAGCCTGACGGAAATCCGGTAGGGAAAGTTTTTTTACAGCAAGGGTTTCAGTTTGGCGAAGGCAATCAGTATGGTTTTTCGCCCCAGACGGTCAAAGGAGACAATGACCTTGCCGTTGCTGCCCGTTTCCAGAATCTCCTCCAAGGTGCCACAGCCGAATTTTCCGTGGAAAACCCGCATCCCGGCTTGCATTTGCGCCGTATCGACCAGCACTTCGCCAAGATTTTTCGGAACATCCGCCGCCCCTTGGGCATTGGCGGATGGCATGGGCCGTGTTTTATTTAGCGAAACCGTGTAGATTTTGGGTTTGCTTGTAAACGAGGCTGGATTGGAGCGGAAGGAGGGCCGTTGGCCGAAGTCCTGTCTGGGCCGGGCGGGCTGCTCGAACAGCAGCTGTTCCGTCTCCTTGTAGGCCGCCGATATTTCCTTCAGAAAACGGCTGGGTTCGTGGTAACTGGTGTTCCCGAACAGGAAACGGGAGTGCGCGAACGAAAGGCTGAGGAAGCGTTTGGCCCGGGTGATGGCGACGTAGAACAGGCGGCGCTCCTCTTCCAGTTCCGAAGTGGAGGAAATCATGTAGGAGGGGAAAAGCTGTTCCTCCAATCCGATGACAAACACGTGCGGAAACTCCAATCCTTTGGCCGCGTGAATGGTCATCAGCTTGATTTTGTCGCTTTCGTCCTTTTCATCCTCGTCGGAGTTGGTCAGCAGGGAAACTTCATTCAAAAACACGTCTAATGAGGGAAAAACGCTGCTCTTATCCTCGCCCGTCTCCATGTCGATGGGGTTTTCCGGCTCTTTTTCCACGAAGGCTTTCATGGCGTTGAACAGTTCCCCAAGGTTCTGATAGCGTTCCGGTTCCTCCTCCATCGCCCGCAGCTCCTGGGTGACACCGGAAGTGTCGGCGATGTGTTTCCCCAGTTCGAAGGCGTTGTGTGTGGGAAGCAGGGCCTGATAGGACTGTATCTTCTGGGTGAAGTCATACAGTTTTTTTAAGATGGCCGGAGAAAGCTGTAGATTGTATTTCGCTGGGTTGCAGATGCATTCCCAGATAGAGACCCCGTGCTGCGTGGCCGCCGTGATGACTTTTTCCATGGTGGAGAGGCCGATGCCGCGTTGCGGATAGTTGATGATGCGCCGCAGGGACTCGTCGTCGTTGGGGTTGGCGGTCAGACGGTAGTAGGCGAGCATATCTTTGATTTCCTTTCGTTTGTAGAAGGACATGCCGCCGTAAATCCGGTAGGGAAGCCCTTTGAGGTGAAAAACCTCTTCCAGGGGGCGGGATTGGGCGTTGGTGCGGTACAGAATGGCGAAATCGTTGTTGTTCAGTCCGAAATCCCGTTTTTTTCGCAGAATCTCTTCCGCCACGGCTTTGGCTTCCGCCCGGTCGTCCGCGGTCTCGAACACTTTGATTTTGTCCCCCTGCTGGTTGGCGGTCCAGATGCTTTTGGGAATTTGCTTGCTGTTATGTCCGATCACATCGTTGGCGGCGGCGAGGATGTTTTGGGTGGAACGGTAGTTCTGCTCCAGTTTGTACAGATTGTAATCCGGGTAATCCTCCTTGAAATTCAGGATGTTCTGTATGTTCGCGCCACGGAAGGCGTAGATGCTTTGCGCGTCGTCGCCGACCACGCAGATGTTTTCGTTCAAAGCCGCCAGTTTGCGGACAATTTGGTATTGGACGTAGTTGGTGTCCTGGTACTCGTCCACCAGAATGTACTGGAACTTGTGCTGGTATTTGTACAGCAGTTCGGGGAAATCCCTCAGCAGCAGGTACATGTTGAACAGCAAATCGTCAAAATCCATGGCATCGGCCCGGCGCAGCCGCTGGTTGTAGCGGGTGTATATCTCTCCGAGATCGGGCACCTTTTTCAGATGGTTTTCGCGTTGCAGCAGGTGGTTGCCGTTGTACTCCTCCGGAGAAATCAGGTTGGATTTGGCGTTGGAAATCGCCGTGAGCAGCATGTTGGGACGGTACACCTTGTCGTCCAGGTTCATTTCCTTCACGATGCTTTTCAACAGGTTTTTGGCGTCGTCGGTGTCATAGATGGTGAATTTGGGTGAAAATCCTAAGTAGGAGGATTCAATGTGCAGGATTTTGCTGAAAATGGAGTGGAAAGTCCCCATCCACACGTTGTGGCTGTTGCTGTCGCCTAACAGCTGGGCGATGCGGTTCCGCATTTCCTCCGCCGCTTTGTTGGTGAATGTCAGCGCTAAAATATGGAAAGGGGAGACCCCATTGGCAATCAGGTACGCGATACGGTGGGTCAGCACCCTTGTTTTTCCGGAACCGGCCCCCGCAATGACCATCATGGGACCGTCGATGTGTTGCACGGCCTGCGCCTGTGCCTCGTTCAAGCCTTCGGTTAGATTCACTTTGTTACCTCCTGTTTATTTTCGCATGCGTGAAGGGACGAATCCCAATTGTTCTCTGTATTTGGCTACGGTGCGCCGGGCGATGCTGTAGCCTTGCTTCTCCAAAATCGTCCTGAGGTCGTCGTCGGTCAGGGGATGCGTTTTGTCCTCTTCCTGAATGGTGTTCTGTATGATGCGCTTGATTTCCCGGGACGATACTTCCTCTCCCTCTTTTTCCATGGATTCCGAGAAAAAGAATTTCAGCGGATACATGCCATAGGGGGTCAGCACGTATTTGCTGCTGGTGATACGGGAGACGGTGGAAATGTTCATTCCGATACGTTCCGCGATGTTTTTCAGTATCATAGGACG
>JAGAEQ010000045.1 GCA_017613015.1 Bacteroidales bacterium
AAGGCTGGAGCATATAAGGGATGCCATTGATCGGATACAGAAACACATGCCGGTTCCCAGTAAAGACAATCTGCAAAAGGATAGTTTGGTATATTATGGAATAGTGAAAAATATTGAGATCATGGGTGAAGCAGCCTATAAATTGTCCCTTGATTTCAAGACTACGCATCCACAAACTGCATGGGATGATATTGAGGGTATGCGTCATGTATTGGTTCATGAATATTACCAAATCCAACCGGAGCGTGTTCTGCATGTGATAGAAAATGACCTGCCTCTTTTGAAAGAGCAAGTTATCAGGTATTTGTCGGAGATGGAATAGCCTAAATTCCACTTACAAGTGCAACACTGAGTAGAAAATAGGGAACTGGCTGTGAGCGTGTAAGATTTGAATGGTTCATTCTCGTGGGACCGCCCCTTCCATGCGAACGGGATGCCCTGCCGTTTGGTTTCCTTGATGACGGCGGATTTATGAAATAAACCGGTGGTTCCTATTTGTCAGCGTAATGACCGTAGGCTGTCAGCACATCCACATAAACTTCTGTTTCAAATATGCGATAGACCAGACGATGTTTTCTGGTGATTTCCCTGCTCCATCGACCTTCCGGTTTGCCTTTCAAAGGTTCCGGATGTCCGGTACCGGTTTTCGGATGTTCTTCCAGTTCTTTGATAAAACGGCTTGCTTTGGCAAAAGCTTTGGGCTCGTTTTTGGCAAGGCGGAGCAGATGTTCCTCTGCTTTTGGAGAAATGATAACTTTATATTTCATAACCCCTGCGTCTTAAAAAGGCTGTAAGGTCTTCTCCCGGCAACATTTCTGTTCCTTTTCCATCGGCTATCTGCTGTTCCGCTTCATCAATCATGGCGAAAAATTCCTCCTTGCTCATCAGTGTCGGGTCGTTCTTTTCCTTCGCCAGTTTCTTGGCATAGCGGGTCAGTCTCCGCATCAGCGGTTCGCTATCTGCGATGGCACCGATGCTTTGCCATAGCTCGGTGTTCATGGTGTTGGTCTGTGTCGCGTTCATGATGTTGATGTTTTTTTTATGAACGACGGTGCAGATTATTTATTGTGCGCTGATTCAAAAAAGTTCTTGCAGAACCGTCCCTGCCATGCGAACGGGATGATTTGTCCCTGTTCCAAGATTAATAAAAAAGCTGCCGCGAATGCGGCAGCTGCTTGCGCAATTTTTTTCGGGTTTTAGTACCCGAAAATGGTTTTCTGCGAGAGGACTTTAACCTTGCCGATTTTTTTCAAGGCCTTCATGTCCATGTCCTTCACTGTGCCGATGATGGCGATGGTGCGGGGCTGTCCGGTGACATAGTTCTGCTGGAACTGTTTGATGTCTTTCAGGGTCACCTGCTGAGCCTCTTCGTAGATGGCTTTGCGGGGGTCTTCCTTCAGTCCTAACTCTTCCCATGCCAGGTAGGTGCCGACAAGGCTCTTTTCGGTCACCCGGGAGGTGCGCAGGCCGTTGATGACGGATTCCTTTGCGATGGCGAAGGCCGCTTCGTTCTCCGGCATGGCGGTGTAGAGTTCGTCAAACGCCTCTATGGACTGGGCGAGCTTGTCTTTGCCGCAGGCGATGTAGGAGACGTTCTTGCTGAGTTCGTCCAAGTCGGAAGGCTGTGCGTACTGGGCCATGGCGGTGTAGGCCAAAGCGCGGGATTCGCGCAGCTCCTGGAAGACGATGGAGTTCATGCTTCCGCCGAAATATTCGTTATACATGCGGATTCTGGCCGAGAGGCTCGGATCGTATTTGCCGCCGAAGGAGAAGGCGTAGAAAATGGTTTGCGGCGATTCGTAATCCACGACGAAGATGCGGTCTTTGGTGGGCACCACCGGCTGGAAAACCACTTTGGCGGGCACGTCCTTCAGCTTGTCCAAGTTGTGGGTCTGGTTGACGGAGCGGACGATTTTGTCAAAGGAATCCGGACCGTAGTAAACGATGAACTGTTTGTAAGCCAGCCAATCCTGCAATTTTCCAATCAGGAATTCCGGCGTGAGGGCTTTCAGCTCGGCCTCGCTCAGCTGGGTGGCGAACAAGGGGGAGTTCTTTTCGTAGGTGCCGTAGGTGACTAAGCGGGAGACATTGGCGTTCTGGTTGTGCTTGGCGTTTTCGCGGCTTTTGAGCATGTCGCTGACCAAGTTGTCCAAAGCCTCCTGGTTGGGTTGGACGTTGCGGATAATCTCCTCGAAGAGTCTCATGGCCTTTTCCATGTTCTTGGACAGGCCGGAAACGTTGATGCTGCTGCGCTGCGCACCGGCGGAAACGGAGAAGGAGCAGCCTATTTTGTAGAATTCCTCCTTGATTTGCTCGGCGGTGTATTTGTCTGTGCCAAGGTAGTCCAAGTAGGCGGAGGCGATGCCGAGGTATTTGTCGTGGTACAGGCCCCGTTTGGAGATGTAGCTGATGCTGAACAGCTCATTATCCTTGTTTTTAGTGTAGTACACCTTGGTGTTGCTGGGCTGTATGCTTTGCTCTTTCACATCGCTGAAATTGACGAAGACCGGTTCAATCGGCTTGACCTCCTTAGCACGCTGCTCAATCATCTGCACGAAAGCGCTTTTGTCCTCGCGGTTGATTTTGATGGGTGTGATTTTCGGTTTTTTCACCTTTTCGATGTCGGTCGGTTTGCCTTTACGCTTGTAAACAATCACATAGTTGTCGTCGCGCAGGTATTTGTTGGCGAAGTCCACAATCTGCTGTTTGGTGATTTTCTCCAGATTATCGTTGAAATGCACCTGATCTTCCCAGTGCAAATCCAGGTAGAAGCACTCTTCCATCTTGCTGACGCGGCCTCCGTTCCCTTCGTTCTCCCGTATTTCACGGAGACGCAGGTCGTTGATGCAGGCCTGCAACAGCCATTCGGGGAAATTGCCTTTGCGCAGGTTTTCGATTTGTTCCAGCAGAATGTCGCGGACCTCCTCCAAGGACTGTCCGGTTTTGGGGCTGCCGTACAGCAGCATGTAGGTGTAGTCGTGCAGCATAGCGGGGCTGGAGCCTGCGCCGAGGGTGCGCTGTTTCTGGTTCACATTGAGGTCGATCAGACCGGCATTGCCGTTGGTGATCAGCATTTCCGTCAAAATCATGAGGGGAATCTCTTCCGAGTTGGGGTTGCCGAAACGCCAGGCCAGACGCACATTTTCCGCGTCCTTGCCAATCACTTCCTTGACCACGGGAGCGGTGATTTCCGGCTCCGGCGTGAAGCGGAATTTCGGAATCTCTTTGGAGGGGATACTTCCAAAATATTTGTCTATCAAAGCGATGGCTTCTTCCGGATTAAAGTCGCCCGCCATGATGATGGCCATGTTGTTGGGCACGTAATAGGTTTCAAAGAATTTTTTCACATTGGTGATGGAAGGGTTGCGCAGGTCCTTTTGGGTACCGATGGTGGTTTGGGTGCCGTAGGGATGGTGCGGGAAAAGGCCTTCCATCAGCGCGGTGCTGGCACGGCGATTGTCCTGCGTCAGGGTCATGTTCTTCTCTTCATAAATGGTCTCCAACTCGCTGTGGAAAAGGCGGAGCACCGGATGCTGGAAACGGTCCGCCTGGATAATCAGGAAGTTCTCCAATTGGTTAGAGGGAATGTTCTCGTAATAGTTGGTGAAATCGACCCAAGTGGCGGCGTTGGTTCCCGTGCTTCCGAGAATGGACATCAGCTTGTCGTACTCGTTCGGAATGGCGTAGGACGCGGCAATTTGGGAAATGCTGTCTATCTGGCGGTAAAGGGCTTTGCGCTCGGCCGTCCGGGACTCGTCGATTTTGCGGTATTCCTCAAACATCGCCTCAATCTGGTCCAAGTAGCCTTTTTCCTTCTCCCAGTCCTTGGTGCCGAAACTTTCCGAACCCTTGAACATGAGGTGCTCGAAATAGTGGGCCAGACCGGTGGTCTCGGAGGGGTCTAATTTGCTTCCCGCCTTGGTGGCGATGGTGACTTTGATTTTGGGCGTCTCCTTGTTCACGGACATGTAGACTTTCAGGCCGTTCTCCAAGGTGTAGATGCGTGCGTTGATGGGGTCTCCCTGGGCCGCCTCGTAGGTGTAGGTTTTTTGTGCGCGGATTCCGACGCAGCAAAACAGGCATACAAAGCCGATTAAAAGATGTTTTTTCATATAGATGTGTGTTTTTTAATAAACTTATTCACAAGGAAAAACAAACTGTCTCCCTTCCGAAGGGGGAACAGGGTTTCCTTTATGCAAAAATAGCCAAAAAACGAATGCGGATTTCCGAATGGTGAAAAAGTTTTGTGTTCCAAAGCGCTTTGGAGGATGCGATACCGTATTTGGAGAAAAAAGTTCGTGCAGTGTAATTTTTTGCCTCGGGATACGTTCTTGTTTTATTGGGGATGTGCGGGCCGGGAAGGTCCATGCGTCAACGAAAAAGCGTAAAAATAAGAGTAAATAATTAGCAATAAAAGTGTTATGAAAAGAATGCTGACGATGGCGTTGCTCTGTCTGTTTGTGGCGACGCAAGTGGTTTTCGCGCAAATTCCCGGGCTGTCCGGCGAAAAAAAACAAAAAAAACTCGATTTGACGGCCCAGGTGCCGGTCGACAAGAACGTGCGGCTGGTTCACATGGACAACGGGCTGACCTATTACCTGCGGGTGAACAAGAAACCGGAGGGGCGCATACAGTTCCGTCTGGTGACCAACGCGGGCTCCATTCTGGAGGACGATTCCCAGCAAGGGCTGGCGCATTTTTGCGAGCACATGGCCTTTAACGGCACGGAGCACTATCCCCACAACTCCATGATTTCCGAGTTGCAAAAGAACGGTGTGACCTTCGGCAGCCATGTCAATGCCTACACCAGTTTTGACGAGACGGTTTATTTCATCAATATGCCCAACACGCCCGAAATGATTGAAATGGGCATCAAAATTTTGGACGGCTGGGCCTCCAAGCTGCTGTTTGACCAAAAGGAGATTGAGGCGGAGCGCGGCGTGATTCACGAGGAATGGCGCGGTTCGTTGGGTGCCAATGACCGTATGCGCAAAGTCGTTTGGCCGATTATGCTGAAGGGTTCCAAGTACGCCGACCGTCTGCCGATCGGCACGGAGGAGGTCATCATGAACTTCAAGCGCGAAGAGATTGTCCGTTTTTACAGGGACTGGTACCGCACTGACTTACAGGCTGTGATTATCGTGGGAGATTTTGACATGGATCAGATGGAAGCCAAGGTGAAGGAGTATTTCGGCGGCTACAAAGCCACGGCCAATCCCAAGGAGAGGGTCTACTTCCCCATTCCCGACAACAAGGAGCCCTTGGTGGCCATCGCCACCGACAAGGAGGCCCCCTCCACCACGCTACAGCTGATATGGAAACACAAGAAAGCCCCGCAGGGAACCATAGGCGATTACCGCCAGAGCCTGGTGCGCAGCCTCGCCAACGGCATGATCATGTCCCGTTTCGCCGAATTGTGCGAGAAAGCGGACGCCCCGATGATTTCCGCTTACGGCGCTTACGGCGGCTTCCTTGGCAGGGATTGCGACGCTTTCACGCTGTACGCCTATCCGAAAGATAACCGCATGGAAGAGGCGGTGCGGCTGCTGATGACGGAAATGAAGCGCATCGACCAGCACGGTTTTCTGCAAAGCGAGCTGGACCGCCAGAAGGAGGAACTGTTAGACAGCTACCGCAAATCCGCCAAGGAGGCGGACAAGACGCCTTCCACCCGTTTGGCCGATGAGTACACCCGCCATTTCCTGCAAGGGGAGTGCATTCCGGGCATCCGTCAGGAAAACAGCTACGCCAAGGAGTTCATCCCCGGCATCACATTAGAGGAGGTCAATGCCGTGGTGGCCGACTGGATTACCGACGAGAACATGATTTTCTACGTGACCGCTCCGGAGCGGGCTGATTTGCATATTATTACCGAAAAAGAGGCATTGGCGCTGCTCCAGTCACTGAAAGACATACAGACGGAACCTTGGGTGGACAATTACAAGGAAACGCCCTTGTTTGACAAGGAGCTGGCCAATGTGGCCCCGCAGGTCAGCAAGGTCAACAAAGCCTTGGACTACACGGAGTACACCCTTCCCAACGGCATCCGTTTCGTGGTGAAGCAAACCAACTACAAGGCGGATGAAATCCGCATAAAGTCCTTTGCCAGAGGCGGCGCGTCCCTTTATAGCGACGAGGAGTCCTTCCTGCTCACCATGACCGCTCCCTTTATTGATGACGCCGGTATCGGAGAGTTCTCCTCCACCCAGTTGAACAAAAAACTGAAAGGGAAAAGCCTCAGCATTTCCCCCAGCATCGGAGGCAGCACCCAGGGTTTTTCCGGCTCCTGCTCCCCCAAGGATTTGGAGACGCTGCTGCAATTGCTGAACCTCTATTACGAGGCGCCGCGCAAGGATCAGGAGTCGTTTGACAAGAACGTGCAGGCGTTGCGCACCCAGTACAAGGCCTTGGCCGCCTATCCGCAGATTGCCTTGCAGAAAACCTTGCTGAAGACGGCCTATCCGGATTACAAGCGCTTTATGGGTGTGCCGACCGATGAGGATTTCGACAAACTGAACCTGGACCGCATGTACACGGTGTTCCGGGAGCGTTTCACCGATGCCTCCAATCAGATTTTCTTCTTTGTCGGCAATGTGTCGGATGAAGATATATCCATGATAGCCAAATATTTGAACAATCTTCCTGCCGGCGGAGAACAGAAAAACGAGAAAGACCGCGACATTTCGCCCAGGCTGGCTCCGGGCATCCGCCACGGCGTGGCCTTGAAGGGAACGGAGAACATGTCCATTGTAATCATGATGGGAGAGACCGAAGGCTTCGACGCAACCCAGCGGAACCGCCGCATGGTGGACATGCTGGGCGAGTGTCTGCAAATTTCCACCACGGAAATCATCCGGGAGAAAATGGGCGATGCGTACAGCCCTTACGGTGGCGTGAGCTACAGCCTGGAACCTGTCCCTTCGGTCAGCTGGCAGTTCCAAATCCAATGTGATCCCAAGAAAACGGACAAAGTGGAGAAAGCCGCGCTGAAGGTGTTGAAGATGTACACCAAGAAAGGTCCGAGTGCCGAGACGTTGGCCAAGGCCAAGGAGCAAATGATCAAGAGCCGTGAAACCCAGTTGCAGGAGAACAGCGCATGGATGAACATCATTTACGGATCCTATTATTTCAATGAAGACCGTGACGAAGTGGTCGCGAAATACAACGAGTGGGTGAATTCCATCACTGCCGATGAAATCAAGGCCTTGGCCCAGAAATTCTTCGACTTCACACACTACACGGTGACCACACTGAAACCGGAGTCTTTGAAGAAATAAAAGCAAGAAAGCGGCGTGGAGACACTTGAATTTGAACCGCTGGTAAATCCGGAACCGGAGCTGGGCAAGGCTCCCCCCTGCAAGAAGCGCTTGTGGCTGCGCATCGTGGCCTGGACGCTGGGCGGGCTGCTGTTGCTGCTGCTCGCCACTTCCCTTGTCGTCACGCTTTGCTTTGAGGACAAGGTGCTGGATGTGGTGCTGACGCAGGTCTACAAGTCCGTGGATACGGAAGTCCGGCATGAGAAGGCCTCTTTGAGCCTGTGGCGCAAGTTCCCCGATGTGACGGTGGCCGTGCACGGCTTGTCGGTGGGGGCGCGGGGCGCGGATGCCGAGTTGGCGAGCATAGAGGATTTGTACCTGCAATTCAATTTGTTGCATATTATCAAAGGGGATTATGTGCTGAAAAAGGCCGACGTACGGGCGGTCTCGCTGAACCTGCACACCTATGCCGACTCCACGCACAACTGGGACATTCTGAAACCTTCGGAGGACACCTCTTCCGTGGATTTCTCCTTTCAGCTTTCCGCCGTGCAGTGCGCCCGGCTGCGTTTGCGCTATTGGGACGAGACAGCGGACCTGCATGTGCGGGGGAAGGTGCGGAAACTGACGGCCAAGGGCGATTTCTCCCGTTCCGAGTTCGCTTTGAAATGTGTTGCCGCCATGCACTTGGACAGCTTGCGGACAAAGGATTCCTTTTGTTTGGAAAACAAAGACATACGCTTGGAAGCTAAGGCGGATGTGCACTTGGACAGCCACCAGTACCTTTTCCGGGAGTGCGGGCTGAGGGTGAACAAGCTCAACTTCCTGTTTGACGGCCGTTTGTACCGTCGGGCGGAGGAGGATTGGGCCTATACGGTGCGGGCTGAGGGAAAACAGCTTGCGCTGCGGCAGCTGCTTGCCGAGTTCCCGCCTGCGCTGCAAAAGACCTTGGCGGCCTATCGTCCTGATGGACAGCTTCGTCTGTGTGCGCAGGCGGAGGGGTGTTTCGGGGAGGTGACGGCCTTGCGTTTGAAAACCGATGCCGCCCTTTCCAAGGCGGAGCTTTGGATGGAGCCGCTTCATGCGGGATGGAAGGACCTCAGCCTGAACGCGCATTACGAGGCTTCGCTGCCGGATTTGCTGCGTTCTGCTTCGTTACGGGTGTCCGATTGCCGGGGCACGCTGCTTTCAAGCCGTGTGCGGGCTTCGCTGCAAGCGACTAATCTCTTGTCGCCCCAAGTGCGCGGTCGCGTGCAAGCCTCTGTGCATTTGGAGGATATGAAAACACTCTTTCCCGAACTTTCCGAAAGCGGCCTCCGTGGCGAGGCCGAGGCGGATGTGCAGTTGGAACATGCTTTCCCGGCCTGGTCCGAGCTGGACAAGGCCTCCTTCCGCACCGCTTCGGTGAAAGGATCGCTGCATTTGGAGGATGTGTTTTACCAGCAACGTCCGGACGCTTTGCTGTTTGAACAGATTTCGGCTGTATTGGCCATTTCCGGTCAGGAAGTGACGGTTTCCCGTCTCACGGGGAAAATCCAGCACAACGAATGTGCGCTTTCCGGACGAATTTCCCCGCTTTTGGACTACCTCTGCACGGACGGTGGCACTTTGCGGCTAACGGCTATTGTCAGTTCGCCTTACGTGGATGTGGATGCCTTTCTGCCTTCGCCGGAGGGCGGGAAAACGGCTTCCGAACCCCAGGAGCCTTTCCGTTTCGCCTTGCCTTCTGGGGTGACGGCGGACGTGCGGGTGAACGCCAAACGCCTGAAATATGACCGTTTTGAGGCCGCTCCGGTCAGCGGTCGCTTGTCGTTGGAAAATAACCGCTTGGCGGTCAGTGAGTTCTCTACGCGGGCCTTGGGCGGCGAAGTGGATTTGCAGGCGGAACTGCTTCCTCTGAAAAGCGGTGATTTCCAGTTGAATGCCAAGGGGCGCACCCGGGACGTGGATGTACAGCGTCTGTTTTATGTGATGCACGACTTTGGCATGGAGCACGACAGTAACGGTATGACCCATAAGAACATAAGGGGTAGCGCCACCACGGAAATCCTGTTCTCGTCGCGTCTGGATTCTGGCTTGACCTTCCGGACGGAGAGCATGCACTGCGATGCCGATTTGTCGGTAAAGAATGGAAAATTAGTGAATTATAAACCTTTGGAAGCTTTGTCTTCTTTCGTAAAAATAGAGGATTTGAAGGAAATTCGCTTTGAGACCCTGAAAAACAGCATCGGCATACACCAGGAGGTGATCGCCATTCCCGAAATGGAAATCAAAAGCTCCGCTGTCAATCTGTTTTTGTCCGGAAAGCAGTCTTTCCAAGGGGATTTGCATTACAATATCAAATTGCATTTGAATGAGATACTGGCGCGTAAGCGGCGGATGAAGGTGCGCTCCGAAGATTTCGGGGAGGTGGAGGACGACGGCGCAAGGGGCATGTACCTCTATCTCTTGGTTTCCGGAACGACCGACAAGCCCTCCTTCAAATGGAACCGGGAGAAGGCGAAGGAAGGCGTGAAGGAGAGCCTGCAAATGCAGCGCAAGGAATGGCAGTCCCTCTTTTCTTCAGGAAAGACGGAGGCCGCCGACACTTCCCGTCCTGCCACACCGGCGCAGCAGCGGAAAGAGGAGAAACGCCGCCTGAACGATACGCGGCAGAAACCGGCAGAACTGGAAATTGGGGACGATTGGTAAGTCCGTTTGCGAAACGTTTGTTTGTCAGTTTTTCCGGAGAATGGGCGCTTTTTCCGGCAGGGTGATGCGGAAGGTGGTCCCTTTCCCGATTTCCGACTGCCGCACTTCGATTTTTCCGTGGTGATAGCTTTGGATGATGCGCTGGCAGAGGGTCATGCCCACGCCCCAGCCGCGCTTTTTGGTGGTGAAGCCGGGCAGGAAGATTTTTCGCAGGTTTTTCCGGCTGATGCCTTTTCCAGTATCTTGAAAATCAATATAAATATGTTTTTTCTCCTTGCCACAGGCGATGCGTATCTCCCCTTTGCCCTCCATCGCGTCCACGGCGTTTCGCCCTAAATTTTCCAGCACCCATTCGAACAGGTTCACATTGATGTGGGCGTATAGCGGTTCGTTTTCAGCCCGCACTTCGATGTTGATTTGGCTTGAAATGCGGTGGCGGAAGTAATCCATGAAGTTCCGTATGGTCTCCACAATGTCCGTCTGCTGCAATTCGGGTTTGGATTCAATGTTGGAGAAGCGTCTGCTGACAATGTTCAGGCGGCCGATGTCCTTTTCGATTTCCTTCACGATTTCCGGATTGACTGGCTCGCTTTTCAGCAGTTCCGCCCAAGCCATGAGGGCTGAGATAGGGGTGCCCAACTGGTGCGCTGTTTCCTTGGTCAGGCCGGCCCAAAGGAAATTATGCTCCATTTGTTGGTTATACAACATTCCTATAATCAATATGATAAAGAAAACAATAATGGTTGCCCCGAAAATATAGGGGAAGATGCGGGTCATGCGCAGCACCCGGGAGTCTTCGTAAAACACCAAGGCTTGGTTGGATCCGTAGCGTATGCGGAAGGGGGCGATGTTTTTCTCCATCTCCTCCAAGGTGCGGGCTAATTTTTCCGGATGGAGGATGAGGCTGGAGTCCACGTTGCCGAAAGTGTACACCTCGGTGCGGGTGGTGTCGGTCACGATGACGGGCACCGAAGGCGCGTTCTGAATCACATCGTTGGTGAAACTCTCAAAGTTCTCGACAAACAGCTGCCGGAGCCGGACACTGAGGTTGGACTCCTTGTAATGCAAGAAGATATACTGTCCAGGCAGGTAGCTGATGGGAATGGTTTCGTAATGCTCGTCCGCCAACGCCTGACGTAGTTTTTCCGGTGTGTTGATGGTTTCCACGTAGGCTTCGGGGAGGTTGCGGGTGGCGTTGATGTTCCCTTCCCCGTCCGCTAAAATGTAGGGAATGGATGCGTTGGAATTGATGAGCTGCTCGTAAAAGGTCAGGTCCACGTGACTGGGCAGCTCAATGATGCGGCGGTAAGCCATGGCAAAGAGGTGGGCGCGCACGTTCTCCATGCTGTCCAATTGCTCAAACACCTCCTGAATGTCCTCCATCAGCTGCGCCCTTTTCTGCACGGTGCCGACCCAGAGGCTCACCTTGTTTTTCTCCTCCCATTGCAATTCCTTCACCAAGTGCTTGGAAAAGAAGAGCAAACCGATAAAAAGCAGGGAAAAGACAAGCAGCAGGAAAGCAAAAGTGCGTTTGTGGTTCTTGAACATGGGAAGGTGCGTTGCGTATGTATCCAAAACGGGCTTTGTGGCTGTTTATTGTTGGCGGAGGGAAAATAAAAAAAGACGGAGAAATTTTCTCCGTCTTTTTTTGAAAGTCAGCCAAAGGTTTACCTGTTGACGCTCATCTTCCTGACGATGCGCTGTCCCTGGTATTCCATGCTGTAGTAGTAGACGCCGTTCGCCCAGTCGCCGGTGTTGAGCTCGATGCTGTTCTGCCCGGCCTCTGCGCGGACCTCCTGACGGAGCAGCAGCTGTCCGTTCATGTTCATCACGCTGAAGGTGACACTGCCATCCTGCGGCAGGGTGTACGGGATGCGGGTGACGCTGCTTGCCGGGTTCGGGATGTTCTGTCCCATAGTCCAGTCAATGGCGTTGGCGTTACCGATACCCGTGCTGTCCTTGGTGCAGGCGAAGGAGGCGCTGAGGGTGTCGTTGCTGTTGTCGGCATCGTTGGCGTAGGCCTCAATATAGGCGACCAGCGTGTAGGTGCCGGTGTAGTTCGGCACCTTGTAGTTCATGGTGAAGGCGTAGTCCTTGGTCTCGTTTGCCTGCAAGG
>JAGAEQ010000046.1 GCA_017613015.1 Bacteroidales bacterium
GGCAACGGCGGCGGGGCCCCACCTCTTCCCATTCCGAACAGAGAAGTTAAGCCCGCCCGCGCCGATGGTACTGCGCAAGCGGGAGAGTAGGTCGCTGCCTGGTCTTTCAAGGGGATCACCCACGGGTGGTCCCTTTTTTTTTGCGCCCGCGTTGAGAAACTCATTTTTCTAGCACTTAAATACAGAGGGGGCACTTTTTCAGGGCGGTGAAAATATTTTTTTGCGGGAATCCGGCGGACAGGTGAAAACGCTGCAAAAAGTTTTGTATCTTTGCATCTTGGTAGCAAGATTGGATATATATAGCTAAAAAATGGATAATCAAAGAGTAAAGCATTGCGGAAGATTTTTCTTTTGTGCGCTGCTGGCGTTAGGTATGCTGTTTGCGGCCGATGGCGCCTTTGCCCAGGCGAATCGTAACAAGCATAAAAACAATTTCTCCAAGTCCGGGAAAAGCGTGGCCGTGATGCGTCACGGTCTGACCCTGAATGTGGGAGCTTCACTGATGGACGTCACGCCCGCTGTGGGTCTCGGCTATGCGTGCAGCCAGTACTACGGTATCGGAAACCGCTTTATGCAGCAGAGCATAGTGTACCAGCTTGGTTTGGGTGACGACCTGATTCACAATGTAGTGGGAACTTTTCATTGCTCTTTTGCCGGCACTTTGGATTTGAGCCCCTTCCTTTATGGTCTGGGGGTGCACTTCGCCATGGCGCCCGACAAGTATTCGGAGACCAACATGGGTAACCTGTACCTGCGTCCGGAGTTCGGGCTGTATTTCCCGATGAAGTACAAAAAGCGCACGCAGGAGAGGCTTCCGGTGACCGGCTCCCTGACCTACGGCTACAATTACGGCCTGTTCATGTCGCGGACGGAGCTGGAGAGTTACAGGGAGAAATACGGCATCACCAGCGATTCCGACCTTCCCTGGACCAGTGTGAACCATCATTGTGTCACCTTCCGCATCAACTTCAATTTCGCCAATATCCGGGAATTCCAGTAGACCGGACTTAAATACAAGACGTTATGAAAGGTTTCGTGAAAATCATGCTGGCAACTATGGCAGGGGTGCTGTTGTCAGGTCTGCTGCTGTTGGTTGTGCTGCTCATTATCGGTCTGTCGTCCATGTCGGACAGTCCGCAGGTCAAGCCGTGCAGCGTGCTGGTGCTGGATGTGCGGGACGTGACCATGGAGGAGAGGGCCTCTGCCGACGACCCCACGGGTTGGCTGCGTAATGGCGGAATGCCGCGCAGCATAGGCTTGAACGATTGGTCAAAAGTGCTGCAAGCTGCCGCCGAGGACCCGAACATACGGGGCGTTTCTTTAGAGCTCGGGCGTTTGCAGACTTCACCGGCCACTTTGGAGGCCATGCGCAATGCCTTGCTGCGTTTCCGGGAAAGCGGGAAGTTCGTGTATGCCTACGGTATAGGGCTGAACCAGG
This sequence comes from Bacteroidales bacterium, assembly GCA_017613015.1. GTDB lineage: Bacteria > Bacteroidota > Bacteroidia > Bacteroidales > WCHB1-69 > UBA1195. The sequence goes on from JAGAEQ010000046.1 coordinate 1,439, forward strand.
GCGAGTACTACCTGGCCACTGCCGCCGATTCGATTTTCCTGCATCCGCAAGGTTCGCTGCTGTTCAAGGGAATGGCTGCTCAAGTGCTTTATTTCAAGGATTTTCTGGATAAAGTCGGGGTGGAGATGCAGGTGGTGCGCCACGGTTCGTTCAAAAGCGCGGTCGAGCCTTTCGTCGCCAACCGCATGAGCGTGGACAACCGTTTGCAAATCAGCGAATACCTTCAATCCATCTGGGGAAGTTTGTGCGGTGACATCTCCCGAGCCCGGGGGATAGACGTGAAAGTACTGAACGCCGTGGCCGACAACCTCATGCTGTACGACAATCCCCAAGCCGCCCTTTCCACCCGTTTCGTGGATGGCCTGGCATACGAGGATGCCTACCGCACCTTGCTGAAACAGCGCACGGAACGTCTGGACACCAACAAAGTGCATGAAATATCCTTCGCGGATTACCGCAAAAAAGCTGCCACGGAGAAATCGGCTCCTTACAAGGTGGCCGTGGTGTACGCCGTGGGCAACATCGTGGACGGAAAGGCTTCCTCCGATGAAATCGGGGAGGAGTTTCTGGAGACCCTGCGGAAAGTGAGACGCAACAAATCCGTCAAAGCGGTGGTGCTCAGGGTGAATTCCGGCGGCGGAAGCGCGATGATGTCGGAACGCATCTGGCGGGAGATCTGCCTGTTGAAAAAGGACCGCCCCGTGGTGGTTTCCATGGGCGACGTGGCGGCGTCGGGCGGCTATTACATCGCTTGCGCGGCCGACTGCATTGTGGCTGAGCCCACTACCCTTACGGGTTCCATCGGGGTGTTCGGCATGATTCCCAACATGGAGAAAACCCTTTCGCAGAAATTAGGCGTGCATGCGGAAACCGTGGGCACCAACCAGTCTTCCGACTGGATAAGCGGGCTGCGCCCCATGACAGATTTCGAGTGCGAGGTGCTGCAACAGAGCGTGGACCGTGTCTACGACACCTTTGTCTGCCGGGTCGCGGACGGGCGCCATTTGGGGGTGAAGTATGTGGATAAGATAGCCCAGGGCCGTGTTTGGACAGGCAAGGCTGCCGTGAGCAGGGGCCTGGTGGACACTTTGGGCGGTTTGGATGTGGCGGTGCGTATTGCTGCCGCGCAGGCCCAGCTGGCCAAGTACTCCGTCATGGAAAGGCCGGTGATGGAAAGCTTTTTCGAGCGTCTGATGTCCTCCTTTGACACGGGCGTGCGTATGAAAGCCGGTCTGTCACAGGCTGTTCCGGGAATAGTGGAACCGTATTACGCCATGGAGAAAGCCATTCGGGAAAGTCGGAGCGTACAGGCGAGGCTTCCGTACATTCTTTGTATACAATAAATTATGTGGACACATCGGAAAAAGCAGAACCTGTTTTATCTTTTTCTGGGTTTGCTGATAGGGGTGGCCTTGAGTTGCATTGTGGTCTCCTTTCAGGTAATCAAGCGTTTCACCCGGGACAATCTTTCCCGTTTGCAGGATTTGAGGGAAAAGGACACGGTGCAGGTGGTCACTTATCGCCCTGTCGCCCGGATTTCCCCTTCGGAAAAGGACGGGCAGGACACCTTGCTTGCGGATTCCCTGAATGTGGATCCCGCTTCCTCGCTCCTTGCGGAAGACACCATTCTTTCCGATGTGCGTATTGCTTCCGTGCGGCTTTCGGTGCCGGTATATGCCGGTGATTCCGCTGTGGCGGGGAATTTTCGTCAGCTGGAGGTGGAGCAGTGGGAGAACCCCATGCATTTTCTGGGGTACAAGCGGAGCGGGCAGACCTTGCTCATCTATGGGATGAATGTCGATGAAATGGAGTTCTTTTTTCGGGACAGGCAGCTGTACGCCCGTTACGGGTCGCAGGAAGTCCCCTTGAAGGACACCTACACCTTCGTCCGTTTTCCGCACGCTTTCCTGCATGCGGCGACAGAACCTTAGAACCTTGGGGCGAAAAAAGCGCCACGGTCCGGTTTTTGTATACGAAATCCCCCGGAAATCCGTTTAATGTCATTAACGAAGAAAAAAAACCGCCATGTTTGGTTTTGAAAGATCTCAACTGTTGTTCGCCTTGTGCCTGATTCCGGTGTTTGTCGCATGGTATGTGTGGCAGGCGCGGCGGCAGCGCAAGGTTTGGGCGCGTTTTGGGGAGGAAAGCCTGCTGGACGGGCTGATGCCCTTGCGTTCCCGAAGGATGAAAACTTTCAAAGGTGTGCTGCATTGCCTGATTTACGCCTTGTTGGTGATTGCTTTGGCCAATCCCCAGATGGGGACGGGCGTGGAGAAGGGCAAGCGTCGCGGCATGGATCTGATGTTTTGTGTGGATGTCTCCAACAGCATGCTGGCCAGGGACTACACTCCCAACCGTCTGGCGGCGGTCCGTCAGGGTATGCTTTCCCTTGTGGACCGTTTGGGCGGGGACCGTATCGGACTGGTGGTGTTTGCGGGAAAAGCGTTTGTGCAGCTGCCCGTCACCTCCGATTACGCGGCGGCGCGCATGTTCATATCCGCCATGTCCACCCGCTCCGTCAGCGAGCAGGGAACGGATCTGGCCGGTGCCATTGACAAGGCGGCCGTGTCCATGCTGCCGTCGGAAGGCAGCGCCCAGGCGGGCAAAGCCTCCAAAGTGGGCAAGGTGATGGTGGTGGTCTCCGACGGGGAGGACCACGCCGAGGATGCCGTGGAAATGGCTCAAGCGGCGGCAGCACGAGGCATCACCATTTACACCGTGGGCATAGGCAGCGCACAAGGGGAGCCGATTCCGGCAGGAGAGAGCGGCGGCTTCACTTCTTATAAAAAGGATAAAGACGGTAACACGGTCATCACCCGTTTGAACGAGTCGCTGCTGAAAGAGATTGCCGCAGCGGGAAAAGGCTCCTATATCCACGCTTCCAATGCCATGGTCAGTTTCGACCGTTTGTACGACGAGCTGTCCCGTTTGGAAAAAAGCGATTTGGAGGATGTCACCTACACCCGGCACCAGACCGTTTTTTACATTCCCTTGGCTTTGGCCTTGCTTTTATTGCTATTGGATGTGCTGCTTCCGGACAAAAAACTCGTCCGTTGGTCGGAAATCCGTTGGCTGAACCCGAAACGGGCAGGCTTGTGGCTGCTGTGCATGCTGTGGCTTCCGCTTTTGCAGGCGCAGTCGCCGGAAGCCTTGAAACACTTGCGTCAGGGCAACCGCATGTATTTGCAAGGGACGCAGTTGGAGCGCCAGGCGCAGAAGGCGGCTTCCCAACGCGGTGATTTGCAGCGGCAAAAGGCAGAGGAACTCTCCCGTCAGGCACAGCAGAAGTACCGGCGGGCCATGGTGGACTACATGAAGTCGGAGCAGTCGGAGCCGTATTACAAGACTGCTTATAATCTGGCGAATACCTTGTACAAGCAGGGCAGCTACGAGGAGGCGGCCAAACGTTACGAGTCCGTCGCCGCCACTCCCGGCCTTGATGCCAAGACTAAGGCTTGGGCCTACCACAATCTGGGCAACAGCCTTGTCCGGCAGAAACGCTACCAGGAAGGCATACAGGCGTACAAAAAGGCATTGAGAATGAATCCGAAGGACATGTCCACCAAATACAATCTGGAATATGCCCGGAAGAAGCTGGCGGTGCAGCAACAGCAGCAAC
>JAGAEQ010000047.1 GCA_017613015.1 Bacteroidales bacterium
ATGCGCTGTTCGTAGTCCCGGGTGTTCACGCCCGCGCCCACCATGTAGCGCTTGTGGCTGTCCAGCAGCTCCAGGGGGCTTTCCTGATGGGCCTCGTAGTCCTTGCGGAAAACAAAGGCGACCAAGCGCTGCTCCTTGTCCAGCACGGGCAGGGTGTTCAGCTTGTGCTGCCAGATGATGTCGTTGGCTTCGGAAAGGCCGATGCCCTCTTCCGCGTAGATGATTTGCCCTATGGGGGTCATGAATTCGGAAACCTTGGTGTCCATGGACATGCGGTTCACCCGGTAGTCGCGGCTCGTGACAATGCCGATGAGCTTGCCGGTGGCTGTCCCGTCGTCGGTGACAGCGACGGTGGAGTGTCCGGTGCGCTCCTCTAACTGCAAAATGTCCGCCAAGGTCTGGTCCGGACGGATGTTGGAGTCGCTGCGCACGAAACCGGCTTTGTGGTTTTTGACGCGGCGCACCATCTCCGCCTGGCTCTCAATGCTCTGGGAGACAAAAATGAAGGAAATGCCTCCCTCTTTGGCCAAGGCCACCGCCATGCGGTCGTCCGAAACGGACTGCATGATGGCCGACACCAGCGGAATGTTCAGGAAAATGGCTGGTTCTTCGCCTTTTCTGAATTTGGTGATGGGGGTTTTCAATACGGCATTGGCCGGAACGCACTGGGCGGACGAGTAGCCGGGGACCAGCAGGTACTCACTGAATGTGTGTGATAATTCTTCGTAGAAATAAGCCATGTTGTTCTATTGTCTTGTTCAATGCCGTCTGTCTGGAATCAAGGCAGACTAATCTACAAAAGTAGCCATAATATGAATACAAAGCCCCATTTTGGCAATTTTTTTGCACAAAAAATCCGTTTTTGCCCGATTTTCTGTTGTTTCGGCCTGCCGGATGAAATTTTTACGGAAAGGACGGGCGTTTGTGTCCGGATTATGAGTAAATTTGCATTTGGAAGCACTATAGGCGTATGAAAAGACACAAATCCTTGAAAATAAAGGTGATATTTGGCTTTTTGCTCTGTCTGTCCTGTTTAGGCGGTCTCCGGTCGCAGTCGCTGCAGTGGAAGCGCTTGCGCGTGGACGCTACGGGCGCGGTGACGCTGGAGTGGCAGTGGAAAGGCACACAGCCTTCCGGTTCCGGGTACGAACTGTACACTGCCGCACGCAAGGAGGGGCCCTATACCAAGGTCGTCACGCTGACGGACGCCTCCGCCCGCAGCTACAACCACCTTCAGGCGCAGGCGCAAAATGGGGCACGCTTCTATTTTATCCGTTGGGCCTCTGTGGTTTCCGACACCTTGCAGACGCTTTTTATGGGTATGGAGAACCGGGGCGGCGGCATTGCGAACCTGGCTTGGAACCATCCGAGACCGGGCATCAATGAAATACTGTATTTCACCTTGTACCGCAGGGGTTTGGGGATGGACTCCGTGACCCGCACGTCGGCCTTTTCCTACCAGGATACGGTGACGGTCTGCGGGGACACGCTGGCCTATGTGCTGAAGACGGAGATTGCCGGTTGCAGCTACGTTTCGCCGGTGTGCAAGGATTTTTTCTCCGATTTCACGGCACCGGACACCGCACGTTTGGACAGCGTCAGCCTGCATCCGGAACGCCACGACTGCGAGCTGGGCTGGCAGCCTTCGTCCTCCCCCGACGTGTTCGGCTACATTGTGTACTGTTACGAGGAGGGCATCTGGAAAGTGCTTGACACGCTGTATGGCGCGTCGCAGACCCATTACACGGACAGCCTGCATAAGGGCGGGAATGTGTGGCAGTACCGCATCGCCAGCATGGACACCTGCCGCAACGCAAGCCCCTTGGGGGCCATCCACCATACCTTGAAACTCTCCGCGACGGTGCACAAATGCGACAGCATGGTGGATTTGTCGTGGAACGCCTACGATCATTTCCCCGGCGGCGCCGCCTCTTTCGAAGTGTTTGCCAAGACGGAGGGGGGCGCTTATGCGCTTGTCGGCGGCGGCGGAAAGGAAACCTTCTTCACCTGCCGCAGCCTGGATGTGATGAAGACCTATACGTTTTTCGTGCGGGTTTGGAACGCCGGGCATACGGCATCCTCCACCTCTTCCCTGGCGGAGGCCGCTTTTCTCCGCAAGCCGGGCAGCGGCGAGGTCTATCTGCGCTCGGTCAGTGTGGACGAGCAGGATGCGTTGGAGATTCAGGTATATGTCCATGACACAGTGGATTACCTTCACGTGAGGCTTGAACGCCGCAACCTGCCCGGAGGGCCGGTGGTCTGGTCGGAGTCCCGGACCAAGGGCGCGGCTGTGCAACGTTGGGTGCAGCAAGGTTTGGATGTGCGGCAAAGCTATGAATACAAGGCCGTTCTGACCGACGAGTGCGATTACCCCTTCGCCTATTCCTTCCCGGCGCGCAACATAGTGCTCTCTTTGGAGGAAGCGGCGGACGGTGCGCGCCGTCTGTCCTGGTCTTCCTACGATGGTTTTGGGAAAGATCCCGATGCCTATGCCGTTTACCGGCGTTTGTCGTCGGTTTCCGATTTCCGGCTGCTGGCTTCGCAGTCGGGTGTTCTCCGCACCTATACGGACGCTTCGGACGACGCGCAGGAAACGCTGAAGTACCGGGTCTCGGCCAAGGGCGGAAACGCCGCTTTGCCCTATCAGGAGGAGTGTTTTTCCAATACGGTGGAGGCTTCTGACGCCCCGGTGACTTACATCCCCAACAGTTTTGTCCCCGAAAGCGCCATTGAGGCCAACCGGGTGTTCAAGCCGGTCAATCTGTACGTGGATGCTTCGGAATATACCTTTACCATTTTTGACCGCTGGGGGCAGGTGGTTTTCGAGACGCATAACCCGGACGAGGGCTGGGACGGCAACATCAAAGGGCTGCCCGCCCGCATGGGGATTTATGTGTACCAGCTGACCTATCGTTTGAATGAAAAGAAAATGTATTCCCGCCGGGGAATGGTGAATTTGATCCGATAATTCCTATGAAAAAGATATTCCGTAGTTTGCTTCTCCTTCCGTTCTTGTGGGGCGGCGCGGCATGCGCCCAGTCCGATGTGGCGGTGGGGCAGTGGAAGACCCATTTCTCCTACCTGGAGAGCAAGGATTTGCTGCAAGCGGGGAACTCCATCTATGTGGCCACTTCGAACACCCTCTACGCCTTGGATCTAGGGGACGGCCTCTACCGCCGTCTGGGAACCACGGAAGGCTTGTCGGACGTGGGTATCTCCCATATCCATTGGGATGAGCGGAGCCAAACCCTGCTGGTCTGCTATGCCAATTCCAACATGGATTTGTATGCGGACGGGCGTTTCTACAATCTGCCGGATTTGTACCGCAAGCAGATTACAGGAGACAAGTCGCTGTACGGGGCCTGTATCGCCGATTCCAAGGCCTATGTGGCCTGCGGCTTCGGCATCATGGTGGTGGATATGGGCAAACGCCACATTCAGGATACTTGGTTTTTCCGCCGGGACAACCGCACCTTGCCGGTCCGGGATGTTTGCCTGAAAGGCGACACCTTGTTTGCGGCCACGCCACAGGGAATTTATTATAATACATTAGATAACAGAAAAATAGCCCAGTTTTCCACCTGGACCAAAATGATTTCCAAGGGATTGCCAGACACCATGGAGACGGAAAGGATAGAGGTCTACGGGGATGCGGTGTATGCCGTCCGGGCGGCTTCGGTGGACAACGACACGGTGTGGGATACCGATTCCACCTTCCTTTTGGATCCGAAACCCCGCAGCAATTCTATATATGTGTATGAAAAAGGGCGTTGGCGTTTGGAGCCGCGTTTCGGTTACGAGGAGCTGCGCAACATCCGGGTGTCCAACTCCTGCCTGGTGCTGACGCACTGGAACAAGGCGACCGCGTACAAGACTGTGGAAAACGGAGGCTTGGCGAAAGTGATAGATTTCGGTTCCGCCCATCCCTGCAACGCCCTCTACGGAGACGACGGCTATTTGTGGATAGCCGACGGGGAGCAGGGGCTTGTGCGGCAGCTGTGGACGGACCAACCTGCCTATTACACCTTGGAAGGCCCTGTGACCGACGGGGTTTGGGCCATGGATGCCAACCGTTCCTCTTTGGCGGTCATTCATGGGGCGCCACATGTCGGATGGGTTCCCCAATGGTCTCATATTCTGCTGAGTGTGTACGACGGCAGCCGCTGGAGCAATTCCCGGGTGGATGTCTCCTACCGGGACGGGGTGGATGTGCTGTTGCCCTTTGCCCAGCATTCGGAATGCTACATCACCTCCTATCTGCACGGTTTGCTGCATCTGCGTGACGGTCAGGTGACGGAGGTGTATGACACGGCCAATTCCACCTTGGAGGCCTATTTCGGCAACGTGCGCTGTTCCCGTATGGCCATGGATTCCAACGCTAATTTGTGGGTGTTGAACCCTTTCGGGGCCTACCCGCTTTCGATGCGCACACCCAAGGGCGAATGGCTGCATTTCAACATACAGTACGCTTCGGGAACCCTGTTGGGAAGCATTTTGTTGGACAGCCGGGGATGGATTTGGATGACGGGAAACCGCGAAACCTCCCTGCTGCTGTTCGATCCTAACGGCACGCCTGCGAACCCTGCGGATGACAGGTTGGTGGCGCTCAACACCACGCTGACGGAGGAAACCGGTGCCTTTACGTATATTTATGCTTTGGCCGAGGACAAGGACGGAGAGATATGGCTGGGCACCGACAGGGGCATCAAGATTTATTACAGCCCTTCCCGGCTGCTCGATTATCCCTCCACGCTGCCTTACGCCCCCAGGGTGACCATGGACAGCCTGACAGAACTGCTGCTGTACCACGAGGCGGTGACCTGCATCAAGGTGGATCAGGGGAACCGCAAATGGGTGGGGACGGAGAACGCCGGCCTTTTCCTGCTTTCCGAGGACGGGGAGACCGAACTGCTGCATTTTACGAAAGAAAACAGCCCATTGATTTCCAATAATATCCGTGATATAGCCATTTTGGGCGAAACCGGCGAGGTGTTTGTCGGGACGGACAAAGGCTTAGAATCCTTCCGCTATACCGCCACCGATCCGGAGGAAGACTACAAGGCCTTGAAAATCTTTCCCAATCCCGTGCGCGAGGATTTTGACGGCTTGATTTCCATCAGCGGCCTGGTGGACGATTCGGAAGTGAAAATCACGGACACCAAGGGCGGGCTGGTCTACCGCACCGTTTCCAATGGAGGCACCGCCGTGTGGGACGGACGGCGTTTCGACGGGACCAAGGCGGCCACGGGCGTGTATTTTGTGCATGCCAGTGACCCCACGGGCAAAATCCGGGGAGAAGGCAAACTTTTATTGATAAAATAAAGGAAAACAGAGATATGCAGTTCAGAATCGAGAAAGACAGCATGGGCGAGATGCAAGTGCCCGCCGATTGCTACTGGGGCGCGCAAACGCAGCGTTCCTATCAGAATTTCAACATCGGGGAGGTGCGTATGCCGATGGAGGTCATACGTCAGCTGGCGATAGTGAAAAAAGCGGCGGCCCTGGCCAATGCGGAGGCGGGTGTGCTGACGGAGGAGAAAAAGCAGGCGATTGTCCGGGTGTGCGATGAAATCGTCGCCGGGGAGTTGGATGACCAGTTTCCTTTGGTGGTGTGGCAGACCGGTTCGGGAACCCAGACCAATATGAATGTCAACGAGGTGATTGCCAACCGGGCGGAGGTGCTCCGGGGCGGCGCCTTGGGTGGGGAGCGGCTGCTTTCCCCCAATGACGATGTCAATAAGTCCCAGTCCACCAACGATGTCTTCCCTTCCGCCATGCGCATGGCCACCGCGACCGCCTTGTTGGACGGCACGCTGCCCGCCTTGGAGTCCTTGCAGCGGGCTTTGGAGCGCAAGGCGCAGGCTTTCCACGAAATCATCAAAATAGGCCGCACCCATACCCAGGATGCCACGCCGCTGCGCCTGGGGGACGAGTTTTCCGCCTATGCGGCACAGATCGATTTTGGTATCAAGGCGTTGCGTAACACTTTGCCGCACCTGATGGAACTGCCGGTCGGCGGAACGGCCGTCGGGAGCGGGCTGAACACGCCGCCGGGCTATGACCGCAACTGCGTGGCCCACATCGCCCGCCTGACGGGCAAGGCGTTCACCCCGGCCGCCAACAAGTTCGAGGCCATGTCCTCCCACGATGCCATGGTGGAGACTTCAGGAGCCATGAAACAACTGGCGGTCAGTCTGATGAAAATAGCCAACGATATCCGCCTGTCCGCGTCCGGGCCCCGTTGCGGCATCGGGGAGCTGCGGCTTCCACAGAACGAACCCGGCTCGTCCATCATGCCGGGCAAGGTCAATCCCACCCAGTGCGAGGCGGTGACCATGGTCTGCGCCCAAATCATCGGTTGTGACACCACGGTTTCCGTGGCAGGCATGCAGGGACATTGGCAGCTCAATGTGTTCATGCCTGTCATCGCTTACAACCTGCTGATGGAGGCGCGGCTGCTTGGCGATGTATGCCGCTCATTCGAAATGCATTGCGTCGAAGGAATCACGGCGGACGAGCAGCGCATCAAGGCCAATTTGGAGCGTTCCCTGATGCTGGTTACGGCCTTGAGCCCGCACATCGGCTACCACCACGCGGCGGAAATCGCGCGTTCCGCTTATGAAAACGGCTGTTCCTTAGAGGAGGCCGCCCTGCGTTCCGGTTACGTGAACAAAGAGCAGTTCGAGGCTTGGGTGCGTCCGGAAAAAATGATAGGCCGCTAAGCCTTCGGCTGTCACTTTGTCACTTTTTCTGCCTTGGCAAAGAATTTGTATGGCGGGAGCCTTGAAAAATTTAACGTATTATGGAAGAAGAAGTGAAACAAGCAGCGGAAACCGAGCCGTTGAAGGATACGGAAAACGGCGGGGAAAACGTGGAAACGGAGGTGGAAAAGGAAATGGAATCCTCTTCCGAAAAGCCGGAGAAAGGGCATAAAAACCGTAACCAGCGGAAGTTGGACGCCCTGCATCAGGAAAATGGGAAACTCGCCCAGGAAAAGGCCGAAATCCACGAGAAGTACATCCGTCTGTATTCCGAATTTGACAATTACCGCCGCCGCACCCAAAAGGAGAAACTTGCCTTGATCAAGAACGCTTCCGAGCAAATTATTCTGGGGCTGCTTCCCGTGCTGGACGACATGGAGAGGGCTCTGCACTACGCCTCTCAGACGGAAGAGAATGCGGAGAAGGAAGGCATTTCGTTGATATATAACAAATTGAAAACCTTTTTGACCCAGCAGGGTTTGGAAGCCATACAGGCGGTGGGCGAGCCCTTCAATGTGGATTTGCACGAGGCCATCACGACCGTTCCCGCCGAACGGGAGGAGGACAAAGGCCGGGTGCTGGACGAGATTCAGAAGGGTTACAAACTCAACGACAAAGTGATACGCTTTTCCAAAGTGGTCATTTACCAGTAAACAAAGCGAACGATGGAGAAACGGGATTATTACGAGGTGCTGGGTGTGCCAAAAGACGCTGACGAGCAAACCATAAAGAAAGCCTACCGGCAGAAGGCCATACAGTACCATCCGGACAAGAATCCGGGTGACAAGGAGGCGGAGGAGAAGTTCAAGGAGGCTGCGGAAGCCTACGAAGTGCTGAGCCATCCGGAAAAACGGCAGCAATATGACCGTTTCGGCCATGCCGGCATGTCGGGCGCTGCGGGCGGAGGTTTCCAGGGCTTTGACATGGGCGACATTTTCAGCCGTTTCGGGGATTTGTTCGAGGAGTTCGGCATAGGAGGCATGGGCGGTTTCGGAAGGGGCGGTCGCGGCAGAGGCCGTCAGGCCGTGGCGAAAGGCTCCAACCTCCGTGTCAAGGTCAAACTTTCCCTGGAGGAGATTGCCAAAGGGGTGGAGAAGAACATCAAAGTGCAGAAATACGTGCCCTGTCCCGATTGCGGCAGCACGGGAGCGAAGTCCCCGAATGCGGTCAAGACCTGTCCGACCTGCCACGGGAACGGCTATACGGTGCATGTGCAGCAGTCCCTGTTCGGGGCCATGCAGATGCAGAGCGAGTGCGCCCATTGCCACGGAACGGGCAAGGTGATTACCGACAAATGTCCGCGATGCGGCGGCAACGGCGTCATCCGGGGAGAGGAGGTGATAAACCTGAAAATCCCGGCCGGTGTGGCAGACGGAATGCAGTTGAGCATGAACGGAAAAGGCAACGCGGCCCCCAACAACGGCATTCCCGGCGATCTTTTCGTGCTGATAGAGGAGGAAAAGCATCCTTTGTTCGAAAGGGACGGCAACAACCTGTATCTGGAGCATTACATCACTTTCCCGCAGGCGGTGCTGGGCGCCACGGTGGACATCCCTACCATTGACGGCAAGGCCCGCATACGGATTGCGCCGGGGACCCAGTCCGGGACTTTGCTGCGACTGAACGGCAAGGGCTTGCCCGGCCTGCGTTCCTACCAGCGGGGCGATTTGATTGTGAACGTGAACGTTTGGATTCCGAAAAGTGTGAGCAAGGAACAAAAACAGCAGATAGAGCAGTGGGGCGCGGCCCCCGAATTCCAGCCGAAAAACGAAAAGCACACTTCGTTTTTCGAAAGGGTCAGGCAGTTCTTCAACAATTAGCCAAGATTCACCAAACGATGTGAAAAAAAGCCAATAATCCTCCAAAAAGATATTGGCTTTTTTTTTACTTTTGTAGTTTGTTATAAAGAAGAAACAATTAAAATTTTAGCAGATTTTTTATATGAAAACCAATTGTTTGCGAGAGAAAATCCAAAAATGGGGAAAGATGCTCCCTGTGCTTTTTCTTGTGTTGTCATGCGTTTGTGCGCAGGCCGGCGCTCCGGTGGCTGCGAACCGGGCGGACGTGACCGTGTACGGAAAGGATTCCGTCAGCATTTGTGAAAACGCCCTTCCCTTGCGGTATGGGGACACCACTTTCTACGCCGGTACGGCCAGCGGGGTGTATAACATCCGTTTTGTCAAAGGGGTTGGCTACGACAGCATTGTGCGCCTTTCTTTGACGATATTGCCCAGCTATACAAAGCCCGACACCCTGAAAATTTGTCAGGACGCGCTTCCGTACAGCTTCCATTCGCAGGTGATTCCCGCTTCCACTCCGGTCGGGACCTCTTCCCGCATTGTCACCTTGAAAACCGTCCACGGTTGTGACAGCGTGATTTTTCTGCATTTGGTGATTTACCCTTCCTATGCGAAGGCGGAGGAACTCAAAGTGTGCGCCAACCAGCTGCCAATCACCTATGCCGGAAAAGCCATCTCTTCGGCAGGAAAATACACCATCCCTTTGCAGAGCGTGAACGGCTGCGACAGCGTGATTACCCTGACGGTGGTCGCGCCGCCCGCCTATGAGAAGAAGGACACGGTGCGCCTCTGTGCCGAAAACCTGCCTTACCAGCATGCCGGACAATGGTTCACCCAAGGTGGGGACTATGTCGTTCCCGCCAAGACCAAAGAAGGTTGCGACAGTGTGCTTTACCTGTCTTTGGTGGTGTATCAGTATCCGGAAGTGAAGGACACCCTGCGCCTGTGCCGCACGGCCCTGCCTTACCGCTACGGTTCCGTGATGCTGACGGACAAGGGCGATTACGATGTGAAGCTGAAATCTGTCCAGGGCTGCGACAGCCTGATCAAAGTGACGGTGATTATCGCGCCGACCTACCGTGTTCCTCGCAACATGCATTTGTGTGTCAATGACCTGCCTTACCGTTACGGTGATTTGAACATTACGGATTCGGGAAGCTACACCGTGCCCATGCAGAGTGTCTACCATTGCGACAGTATAGTGGAACTGCATGTGACCCTGGGACATCCGTCCTCGCATGCCTTCTCGGACACCATCTGTTTTGGTGAAGGCTATTACCGCAACGGTTATGCGATGCCTCCCGGCGCCTTCACGAACGATTACCTGATTATCTACGGCCGTCGGCCCGCTGCCAACAGCGAAGGCTGCGACAGCAGTTTTGCCTTGACCATCCGCGTGATGCCTGCCTATGAGAACAACGATTCCCTGCTGATTTGCGAGGGTTCGCTTCCCATCCGCCGTCACGGCCGGGTGTTCAACGCCCCGGGTGACTACAGCATTAACCTGTATACCGTTTACGGCTGCGACAGCATCATTAATTTCTGCTTGCAGACCACCCGTTCCTACAGCCGTTCGCTGACTGCGCACTTCTGCGCCGGTTCTGTCTACACGCTGGGGGACTCCTCTTTCCGTGAGACTGGAAATTACGTGGTTTCCATGCAAACCAAGGACGGCTGCGACTCCGTGGTCTACCTGAGCTTGATCAAGGACGACCGTCTGCCCTACACCCCGGGCCAGATTTACACTAAACAGGATTTGTACGAGACCGACAAGCACACCTTCTGGATCAGCAGTGTGCCCAATGCGTATTTTTACAAGTGGACCTATACCAATCCCTTGTGGCAGCCGATAGGCGCGACAAACGACTATGTGTTCGCCATGCGGAACATTCAGCCCGAGGATACGGGCACGGTGACGGTGGTGGCCGGCAATGCCTGCGGCTTGTCCTCCGCCTCCCGCGTGACAGTGGAGCCTACGGCCGTGCAGGAAGCCATGGAAGGAAGACAGATTCGCCTCTACCCGAATCCGGTGCCGGAGCAGTTTGTGCTGGAGACGGGCGATGCCGTGGCGGATGGTGTGGAAGTGTGCGATGTGACGGGCCGCTGCCTGTTGCGCCAGCCTCTTTACGGGGACCGCACGGAAATTTCCATGCAGCGTTTCAGCGCGGGCTGTTACTTGGTCCGTGTGATGGATGGGCGGCGCGTGGTCAAGGCGCTGCCTGTGGTCAAGCAATAGGAGAGAAGAGCGATATGGCAAGGAGAGCGGCAAGTCCGCTCTCTTTTTTTCATCATTCATAATTCATAGATAAAAGGCTTTATGAAACGTTTTTTTTCGATTGTGCTGTTGGTGTTTTGTGTGGGTGCCAGCCTTCAGGCCCAGCAGTGCCTGCAACGCGCGGTGCGTGACGGCAGGGTGGACAGCGTGTGGTCTCGTGTGGAGACCGGTTTTTCGGGCAAAGGGGTCATTATCGGCGTGACGGACTGGGGGTTTGATTACACCCATCCGGTGTTTTACGACACTTCCGGACAGCATTACCGCGTGTTGGCGGCTTGGGACCAGTGGCGCAAGCAGGGCCCGTCACCCGAAGGTTTCTCCTACGGTACGGAATTTCGTGGAAAAGAAGCGCTTCTGGAGGCCAAATGTGACACTTTTAATATCTACCAATACAATTACCACGCCACCCATGTGGCTTCCATTGCCGGTGGTTCGGGAGGCGGCACGCCTTACCGTGGGGTGGCCTACGATGCGGACTTTCTCTTCGCCACCTTCCTGATTAGCGAAGATGCCGTCATTGACGCCTTCCGCTGGATGCACCGCATTGCCCAGGAGGAGCAGAAGCGGCTGGTGGTCAATATGAGCTGGGGTTTGTATTATTTCCACAACATGGACGGCACCGGCCGTATCGCCCAAGTGATGCAGAACCTTTCCGACAGCGGGGTGTTTTTTGTGACTTCCGCGGGAAACAACGGCAACGTGCCTTTCCATATCAGCCGTGATTTCTCGACGGTAAAGGACACCTTGCGCAGCCGTATCGCTTTTGACCGTTCCTCCAATGCGCATTATTGGGGGCAGGCGGTCACCATGCAGTCCGATGCGGGTGCAAGTTTTCAGGTGGCTTTGCAAATCTTGGGGGAGCGGGATTCCTTGCTGTGCCGTTCCGGCTATTGGTCCACTGCCCAAGGGAACGCTGCGGTGGACACCTTTTTGTGTGTCAAAGGAGCGGAAAAGACAGACACCCTGTTTTTTCAGCTGCAAATGGAAAAAGCGGACAGCTACAACGGGAGACCGCAGGCACTGTTAAGGGTGAAAACCCCTCCAACGGGCTGTTCGGTCGGTTTGTATGTGATGGCTGACACGGGGGATTTCCATGCCTGGAATGTGGCGGAATTGCGTACCGGAGTCGGCAATTGGGGCGATGCCTTCGAAGCTCCGCTTCCGGGTTGGACGGCGGGGGACGCCCTGTACGGCATCGGCATGCCGGCTGCTGTCCCTTGCGCCTTGAGCGTGGCTGCCCACGAATCCACGTACAAGTTCGGTGCGGCCACCCGTGGCGGGGAGATAGCCCCTTTTTCTTCCTTCGGCCCCAGTTTCAATGCGGCGACCAAACCGGAGCTTTCCGCTCCCGGATACGCTGTGGTGGCCGCCATTTCCTCTTACACCGACCGCTTTACCGGCACCTATACCACTACCGTTTCGTTCAACGGGCGGGAATACCCCTTCGCGCCCTTGTCCGGAACTTCCATGGCTTCCCCCTTTGTCGCCGGAGTGGCCGCCTTGGCGCTACAGGCCAATCCATACCTGAGCAGTGCGGAGCTGAAGGAGGTCCTCACATCCACCGCCTACCAGGACTACGACACCCGCAAGGAGGGGGAGCTGCGTTTCGGGGCGGGGAAAGTCAATGCCTGCGCCGCTGTGCGTGAAGCCTTGAAACAAACTGGCTCACAGGATTTCCAGCCTTCTGGCCCCGCTTTTTCCGTTTATCCCAATCCGGCGGTTGCAGAATGCCATGTCCGTTGCCTGCGTTCCTCCGGACCGGTGCATGCGTCCTTGTATGACGGCAGCGGTCGCTTGCTGGAGCGTTTGGCCTGGACAGAAGGAGTGCATACGCTTTCCTTGGCTTCCTTGTCCCCCGGTTTCTATTATTTGAAGCTCACGGACGGGCTCAATAGCGAAATCCGCAAGCTTGTCAAGTGGTAAGCGGCTTTTTCAGGAAAAAGGATGCCACTTAGAAAAACTGCAGCTGCAGGTCAACGGTTATGCGACTTCTCCACCATTCTGACACCCAACAGGCGGTTGTTTTTGGGTAGTAAAAAAGCGCCGCTTGCGGCGGCGCTTTGTGCGTAGGGAGGGTGCGGACTAACGCACCAGCTGTATTTTCCTGCTGATGCTGCCTTTGCCCGTTTGTATGGTCAGGAAATACACGCCGGCAGCATAATTCTCCACAGGCAGTTGGATTTCCGTCTGGTTCTCTTGGGTATTCAAGGAAGTTTGGTACAAGCTGCGGCCCATCATGTCGGTCAGGCGCAGGCTGATGCTGCGGCTCTCATTGGTCTCGAAGCTCAGCTGCACATTGACGCGGTCTGTGGCGGGGTTGGGGTAGACGTTGCAGGCGGTCATTCCGGCCTGATGCTCCTCCACTCCGACGTTGATGCCATAACGGAGCGACCAGCCTTTTCCGGCTTTGTCGTTGTCGCTGCGGAAACGCAGGTAGATGCCATTCTTGTCAAACGCAATGGTTTTGTCCAATGCGGGCGGATTGGCTTTGGTGTAGGTGGCCGCTATGGAGCTGATAGTTTGGAGAATGCTGGAATTGAAGTTGTTCGCGGCCTTGTAGTTGAACACGGTCAGCTCGTCGCCTTCCCCCAGGTCGAATTGGTCGAAGGCAAGCCAAATGGCGTTCGCACCCTGGGGCTCAAGCCGCCAGTAGCAAGTGTTGGCGTCGGCATAGGCTTTGCCGTTGCTTCCGTTGTTGATGGTTCCTGAAGTCTCCGTGATGCGGTATGTGTTGCTGATGATTTCGGTGATATTGCAGTAATCCAGACTGTTAAGCGTCGTGGTGTAGTTAAACAGAAAACCGCTGCCCGTGTTGTTGTCATTGCTGGGGGTGAAGGTGATATAGGCCGTCCCTCCATTGATGCGCAGGCTTTTCCCGGCGATGTGTTTCCCGGAATAAGTGGCTAAGAGCGTGGTTTTTGCCGCGTCTCCGTAGATGGAAAGCACGTCGTTGGTGTCGGTGTCGAAATTGGAGCAGGTCAGGGTGATGGTGGTGGCGTTGGGCGGGCAGATCAGCCAGGTGCAGGCGTTGGCGTCTGTGTAAGGCATGGCCCTGTTGCCCAAGGCGAACGAACCGTAAGTGGCGGTCAGGGTGTCGTTGGTTTTCACGGTGAAATTCTGCGGTTTGATGTTGCAGACCACTTCGTGGCCGCCGCTGAAGTCGTATTTGCCCACCTTGTTGAGGTTGTCGATGTTGTAATAGCCGTTGGAAGAGCCTCCCCAGCCCCAGTTCATGTGGAAATTCCCGTTCGCATCGTAACCGTCGCAGTTCCAAGCGTGTCCTTCGCCTCCTTCAGAGGGATTGCCGCTATAGACCATGGGGCAGCCCTGATCCAAATTGTCTTTCAGCAGTTTGTGCCAAGCCGAGTCGGTGTAGTTTTTGCGTTCCGCGAACTGAATAGTGGAAGCGTAGCCGAAGTATTTCTTCAAGGCATTGACAATCTTGATGGTCTGGGAACCGGAACCGGCGGGGCCATAACCCATGTTCACGGCGATGCCGGCGTGGTTGATCAGTTGGGCGATAGCGTTGCTGTAGTCCGTTGCCACATCGGCCATGGCGTTGAAGTTGTAGTTCGTTTGTCCGAAATTGGCGGACAGTTTGCCGTAGGAAGAGGTGTAGGAGGTAGAACCCGACCCTTTTTTCGGATGGCGGTAGTAGTACATGATTTGGGACGCGGAAAGGGCCACGCAGCCTACCGGGACGTGGTTGTCGTAGGACGCTGTTCCGGCGACTGCCTCGCCTTCGCTGTTATCGTCGGCGGGACAGTTGGTGTTGTAGTATTTGTTCTGGTTCCAGGTGCTGGGAAGCAGCGGCGCGACCGCATTTTCGCCCTTTTTCTGGCGGAATACCGGCGTTCCGGCCTTCAGTTCCTCCCATTGCCTCAGCACGTCCGCCGGGGATTTCTCCTCGGATTGGGCCGCCGATGCGACGGATTCTGAATAAGCGTTCATCCACTGTCTTACCACAGGGTTCTCCATTTGAATGTCAAAGGAGTTCTCGGTGGAATAGGCGAGAATGGGCTTGGTTTTCTCCTCTGCGGAGACAATGACGAATCCGCCTTCCGCAAAGTTGAAGATATGGAACACGGCTTTCCCGTCGCGCATTTGGGTTAAGGATTCACTGATGCTTGCGCTTTGACCGTTCTGCCATTGGTTGCGGTAGTTCTCCGCGATTTTTTTTGCTGTGGCGAAATCCACGGCTTGGGCGGATGCGCCTAAGCAGACCATGCAGGCCAATAGTGTCAGAATGCTGTTCTTTATCATGGTTTGGTAGAATTAGGTTTTCTATTTGACGATGACCATTTTTCCGTTCTGCACGTTTTCACCGCCTTTGATCCGGACGAAGTAAATGCCGGTGGACAGCGAGGTGCAGGGGATGGTGACCTGGTTTTCTCCGGCTGCGCATTTGCCGATGTTTCTGCTGGAGATTCTGCGGCCGCTAAGGTCATAGACGCTGACATTGATGTTGGCTTCGTGTTGCAGGGTGAAGCTCACGTTCGCCTGATCCCGGGTCGGGTTCGGGTAGACGCGCAGGCCGCCCGAAGCCAGTCTGGCTTTGCTTTCAGTAGCCTTCATCCCTTTCACGCCGAAAGCATCGGTGCAGAAGATGCCCCTGCCGTAGGTGGCGGCGTACACCCAACCGTGGTTGGTGACTCCCGGGAAGGGCACGATGACCGTGTCAATGACGGCGGAGTCGCGGATGTAGGATTTCGCATAGTAGTGGCTTTCCACGTCCACTGTGTTTTGGCGTTGCTGTATCAGTTTGATTACCGGTACTTTAGAGTCGATACCGTTGGTAATCGCATACCAGTCGGGATCGGTGGAATTGAAGTTTTCCGTGTAATAGACCCCTTCTTCGGTGCCCACCATGGCCATGTCGGAAGTGACGGTGTTGTTGGCGTTGTCCGCATCGCATTTCAGCACGAGGGAAGTGTAGAAAGCGCCTTCGGGAAGTCCGTTACCGGTTTTGGAGTTCAGCACCAAAGCCACAGTGTCGCAGGCGGTGGTCGCGTTTTCGGACATTTCTATGTTACCGCTGGAGAAAGTCAGGACCAGTTTGTCGTTGTCATAGGGGTTCACATATATAGATGTAATGAAATCGGTGTTGGTCGCGTAGATTTTCTGGCAGTCCAGTTTGTAGGACGGGTTGATGGTGATGGACGTGCCGTCGCTGGAACCGTAGGTCAGCGTGGCGGAATCCCTGGCAGTGCCGAAACCGGAGAGACGGTATACCGTGTGGAAACCGGTGGCTTTGCTGTGGGTGGTGGCGAACAGGTGGTTGCCGTCTTCGGAGATGCACAGGTTGGTCACATTCTCGTGGGTGTCAAGCGTGAAGAACACGCGGTACCATGTGGGCGGGGTGGTGAAGTCCAACGCACCCTTGGCCATGAAAATGGAGGCGCCGTAGGCCCGCTTGTCGGCCACGTAGCCGCCCGCTCCGATGAACACCCGGTTCTGCACAAAGTCCGTGACTTCACAGCCTTTGGCTCTCGTGCTGTCGTCCGTGTCCATGTCGATGGGGGCCAGAATCCACATGGGATAGTTGGCGGTCTTGCTCTTGACACAGATGGAATCGTCCTGGTCGTAGCGTTTGTCAGCCGTGAAAACCACTTTCTCCTTGGCGTCGGGATCGTAGGTGGTCTCCCACATCACCATGGGCGAAAGGGAGGCGTGGGTGTAGGTGTTGTTCTTTTGGATGGTGTAGCTCCAGTTGGGGTATTTGGTGCTTCCGGAAGTGGAGACCATCATGCCGCCGTACCAACCGCCCGCTTCGACAGCGTCGGAGGAGGTGCTGGCTTTACGGAAGCACTGCCCATAAGAGGTGGAGTAGTATAATGCACTAGTGTTCAATACGGAAAGCATATTGCCCGCGTTGTATCCCGGAGAGGTGAGCGCGGTGGCGGTCTGTTCCGTATTGCCTTCCGTGCTGATGTAAAGTGTTCCGTTCTCCACGCTTCCGGCCAGGAGGGCTCCGTTGTGGCCCACGCTCATGCTGGTGATTTGCGCGGTGGCGAGGTTCTTGCGTTTGGAGCTGTAGCTGACCATGATTTCATCCGTGAAAGTGGCTTTGGCTATGCCGAGGTCGGTGGCCAGGAAAGCGGTGTTCGCGTCGTTCGGGTCAAACTGTATGGAGTTGGTCCCGTAATTGGACACGAGACGGGTGAAGCTGTAGTAGGTGTTCTCTTGGATATCCTGGCCTTCCCACAGGTAGGGGGAGCCTCCAATCAGGATGTGCTTGGGGTTGTTCGGGTGCACCGCAAGGCTGTTGTCCTCGCTGCCGCTCTGGAAAAGGTCAATCAGGGTGCTGCCGCCGGGCAGGATGATGCGGAAGGTTTTGCCCTTGTCCTCCGAAAGGTAGAAGTTGATCAGGTGCCCGTTGGTCCCGATGGCGGAGGCGTAGATATAGTTGGGGTCGGAGGGGGCGATGGCCATTTCGATGCGGTAGGCCTTATCGGTGATGAGGTTGGTTCCGCAGATGGATTTGAACTGGTCGGGTCCGTCGGTGGAGAGATAGGCCTTGCTGACCCGGTTGGTGCGGTCAAGGTCGGAAAACACCACCACGCCCTTGCAGGCCTTCACGTCCACGCCGCTGACTTTCAAAGCGCTTCCTTCGGCTTTTGCGAATTCCCAAGTCTCGCCATAGTCGGTGGAGTATTGCAGACCCTCGTCGCAGGCCGCGTACAGGGTGTGGTTCACTTCATCGTAGGCCAGACGGCCCACTTCCTTCCAATCCGCTGTCGCTTCGAGCAGCGCGAAGGAGTCAGTGGAGATCATTTTGTACACACCGTTGCCCCGGATGCCGTAATAGGACCCGGTGTAACCGCTCTGGATCACACCGAAGGGGGCGGGCACACCGGCGGGACTTGTGGTGGCTTCGCCCGTTCCGATGTAAATGGTGCCGTTTTCGTCCTGCGTCAGCGCATTGACACTGACGGCCTCTAATTTGGTGGCTCTGTTCCAAGTGGTGCCTCCGTTGGTGGAAATCCACAAGCCGCCGCCAGCCGATCCGGCAAAAATCCGGTTGCTGTTCTGCCTGTCAATCAGTACAGTGTTGCTTCGTCCGCTGATGTTGTCCGGACCGACAGCCTTCCAATTGACATTGACCGTGGGTTGTGCTTGCAGGGAAATTGTCGCAATCAGACAGGTGAAGGTCCCCAGGAAAAGATTCGTTAGTTTTTTCATCATTAAAATTATTTTTACGAATACGAAATTGGTTACACTTAAAGCCCCAAAGAGGAATGTCTTTCCCAAAACGCTAATTTCCAAAGGAATGGGCGACGGGAATGTTGCAAGCCCCTTGCAGGGTATTAGGTTGCAAAGATACGTATAATTTGGTTATCTCCGGCGGTTTTTTGCCGATTTTTGAAAAAAACCTTAGTGTTTGCCGTTTGTGAAGCGGGCGGCCACCCAACGGTTGCGTGTCCGGTGCGAGGCGAAGGCCAGTCCCAGCCCCTCCGCCTTGCCGCGCAGCAGCACCAAATCCTCCCCTTCGTAAAAGCCGCTGATCAGCAGGGTCCCATTGGCTTTCAGGTGCTTGACGTATTCCGCCATGTCCTGTAGCAGGATGTTGCGGTTGATGTTGGCCAGTACCACGTCGAAGGCGGTGTCGGGAATGGAGTGCGCGTCGCCCCAAATGCAGAGGATGTTTTCCGTATGGTTGAGCCGACAATTTTCCAGCATGTTGCGGTAGGCCCATTCGTCGTTGTCGATGGCGGTCAGCTCCGAAGCCCCCCGCATGGCTGCGAGTATGGCCAGCACGCCGGTGCCGGAACCCATGTCTAACACGCTTTTCCCTTGGCAGTCCTCTTCCAGGAGGTAGGAGATCATTTGCGCGGTGGTCTCGTGATGGGCGGTGCCGAAGGACATTTTAGGCTCAATCAGAAGGTCGTAGGCCGCTTCCTTCGCTGGCAGGTGGAAGGGGGCGCGGATGTGGCAGATCCCGTCCACCCACACCGGTTCGTAATGGCTTTCCCATTCGGCGTTCCAGTCCTTGTCCTGTATGCGTTGCAGACTGTAGCTCCACGTGATGCCGGCGGTTTCCGGCAGCTGTATGCCGCGCAGGGCCTCTTCGGAGAAATCCGCTTCCGGAATGTAGGCGAGCAGGCCTTCCTCCCAGTCCATAAAGCTGTCGCAGCCCATGTCGCCCAAGAGGGCGGTCAGGATTTCCGAGCCGCTCTCCACGGGCTGGACCCGGCATTTGATTTCAATGTAATTCATGAATCCTTAGTCGTTTTTCTGGCAAGTCTCCGCCGCGTTGACGATGGCGATGAAGTCGTCCGCGTTGAGGGAGGCCCCGCCAATCAGTCCGCCATCCACGTCCGGGCAGCAGAACAGCTCCAGCGCGTTTTGCGGATTGCAGCTTCCGCCGTAGAGAATGTACATGTTGTAAGCGGTTTCTGTCCCGTATTTTTCTTCTATCGTCTGGCGTATCATGGCGTGGATTTCCTGCGCCTGCGCCGGGGTGGCCGTTTTGCCGGTGCCTATGGCCCAAACGGGCTCGTAGGCCACAATGACCTTGGAAATGTCCTCTTTGTCCAAGTGGAACAAGGCGTTACGCAGCTGCCGCCGTATGGTCTCGACGTGTGTGCCGTTCTCCCTTTCCTCCAAGGTTTCGCCCACGCAGAAGATGGGCACGATGTCGTTGGCAAGGAGCAGGTCTGTCTTTTTGGCCAGTTCCTCATCGCTCTCCTTGAAGTATTTCCTTCTTTCCGAATGGCCTATGATGCACAAGTCGGCGCCGGCCGATTTCAGCATGGCGGCGCTCACTTCGCCGGTGTAGGCCCCTTTTTCCTCGGAGCTGACGTTCTGCGCCCCGACGGTGAAGTTGCTTTCTTCCGAAATGTCGGCGGCCATTTCCAGGTAGGGGAAGGGCGGGCAGATGACGACATCGGTTTCCAGTTCCATTTCGTCCAATCCTTCGGCGATGGCGACCAGCAGCTCTTCCGCTTCGGGGAAGGTTTTGTTCATTTTCCAGTTTCCGGCTACGATTTTGTTCTTCATGTTTACAGTGTTTTATTCGATTGAGAATGCAAAAATAGCCAAAAAAACAATATGCCCGGGAAAAATCCGTTATACAAATTTAACCTTTATGCCGCCATGTTTTCGAAAAGAACGAAAAACCTCATGCCCAAACTGTTCGCAGGGGCCGTCCTGGCCGCGCTGCTGCTGCCTGCCTGTGAAAGCTCCCAAAAGAAACTGAACCGCCGTCTGGAAACCGCCATCAGCCGGTACATGGAGGCGAACACGGGGGCTGACGTGAAGGTGGACAGCGTCTGTATACTGCACATTGACAGCCTGTCCGATTACCATTACGTGCTTTTTGTGGAGAAACCGATTGCGGAAAACTATGCCGAGGAGCTGAATGTCAGGTACAATTCCTATCCGGAGGACGGGGATGTGGTGGCCCTGGAGCAGCGGCAACGCATCGCTGACCGTATTACATTGCTGATTAACAGAATGGAAACCATGGATCGCCAGCTCACGGAAGGCACTTTGGATTCCACGAACCTCAAATGTTTTTTCGTGGCGACACGCATTTATCTCCGCAAGGGAGACAAGCCCTTGGAACCTGAATATTACGGTTTTCCGGTGACACCGGATTTCCAGGTGCTGGAGTCCGACGCCATTCCGGACGAAGACGGGCTGTAATTAGGCCTCGTCCGGCGCAGTGTTCGGGTTTTTCATCGCACGGACCTCTTCCTGAACGAGTTCGGCAAAGGCTGCGACGGACATGCTTCCCATATCGCGCATGCCGTGCCCACGGACGGACACCGAGTGCTCGGCTTCCTCTTTCTCCCCGACAATCAGCATGTAAGGAATTTTCTTCATTTCCGCGTCACGGATTTTCTTGCCGGTTTTTTCGCTGCGCTCGTCTATGCAGACCCGCACCCCGGCCTCGTCTAACTCCTTGCGGATGCGCTGTGCGTAATCCGCGTATTTTTCGCTGATCGGAAGGATGATGGCCTGGTCCGGTGTGAGCCAGAGCGGGAAATTTCCGGCGGTGTGCTCGATGAGGACGGCGATGAAGCGCTCCATGGAGCCGAAGGGCGCACGGTGTATCATGATGGGGCGGTGTTTTTGGTTGTCACTGCCGATGTATTCCAAATCAAAGCGTTCCGGAAGGTTGTAGTCCACCTGTATGGTGCCTAACTGCCATTTGCGTCCGAGGGCGTCCTTGACCATGAAGTCCAGTTTGGGGCCGTAGAAGGCCGCCTCGCCGATTTCGGTGACGGTGTGCAGCCCTTTTTCCTCCGCCGCTTCGGCAATGGCGCGTTCGGCTTTCTCCCAGTTTTCGTCGGTGCCGATGTACTTGGTTTTGTTGGCCGGGTCGCGCAGGGAAATTTGGGCGATGTATTCGTTGAAATCCAATGTTTTGAAAATCAGCAGGACAATGTCAATCACCTTGCAGAACTCCTCTTTCAGCTGGTCGGCGGTGCAGAAGATGTGGGCGTCGTCTTGGGTGAAGCTGCGCACGCGGGTCAGGCCGTGCAGCTCGCCGCTCTGCTCGTAGCGGTACACCGTGCCGAATTCCGCTATGCGCAGGGGCAGGTCTTTGTACGAACGGGGCTGGGTGGCGTAGATTTCGCAGTGGTGGGGGCAGTTCATGGGTTTCAGGAAAAATTCCTCCCCCTCCTGGGGCGTGGTGATGGGGCGGAAGGAGTCCTCCCCGTATTTTTGGTAGTGTCCGGACGTCTTGTACAGCAGTACGTTGCCGATGTGCGGTGTAATCACCTGCTGGTAGCCGTAGCGGCGCTGCACTTCCGTCAGGAACTGCTCCAGGCGTTTGCGCAGGTCGGCGCCTTTGGGCAGCCAGAGGGGAAGCCCCTGACCCACGCGCTGTGAGAAGGTGAAGAGCTCCATTTCCTTGCCGATTTTCCGGTGGTCGCGTTTCTTGGCCTCTTCCAACAGCTCCAGGTAGGCATCCAAATCCTTTTTCTTGGGGTAGCTGATGGCGTAGATGCGGGTCAGCTGCTTGCGTTTCTCGTCTCCGCGCCAGTAAGCGCCAGCGAGGCTCAACAGCTTGACCGCCTTGATGTTCCCCATGTCGGGAAGGTGCGGCCCGCGGCATAGGTCCACAAAGCTGCCGCTGGTATAGAAGCTGATACTGCCGTCTTCCAGCCCTTCGATAAGCTCCAGCTTGTATTCGTCGCCTTTTTTCGTAAAAAAGTCGATGGCGTCGGCTTTGGAGACCTCCGAGCGGACAATGGGCTGCCTGCTGCGGACGATTTCCGCCATTTTGGCTTCGATTTTCGGAAAATCCTCCGAGGAGATGCTGTAGTCCATGAAGTCGATGTCGTAATAGAAGCCGTTCTCAATGCTGGGCCCTATGCCGAATTTCACGCCGGGGTACAGTTGCTCGATGGCTTCCGCCATGAGGTGGGCGGAGGTGTGCCAGAACACTTCCTTGCCTTCCGTGTCGTTCCAGGTGAGCAGGCGCACGGAGGCGTCCGTCGCTATCGGGCGGTTCAAATCCCATTTTTTGCCGTCCACCACGGCGGCGAGCACGTTGCGTGCCAAGCCTTCGCTGATGGAAAGGGCGATGTCGTAAGGGGTTGTGCTTTCTTCAAAAGTTTTGACGGAGTTGTCCGGCAAGGTAATGTGTATCATGGTTTCAGGTTTTTAAAACAGCCTGCCGCCCGTCCGCTTTCCAAGGCGTGCGCGGAACGGCATTTTCAAGCCGCAAAAGTATAAGAAAAAGCAATATGCAGCTTTTATGCGGGGATATATTTTTTCATGGGCCAAGGTTAGGGTTGGTATATACATTTTGATTATTTTTGCAAATTGGTTTAAGAAAAGCAGACACATGAAGAAAGTATCGTTTTTTCGCAGCGCGAAGACGCTGTCGCTCGTAGCGGGAATCCTGTTCTCCGCACTTTCCGTATCCGCCCAGTCGGTGAAAACGGGAGAGGTTCCCAAAGTCATTCTGGATAATTTCAAAGGGCAGTTCCCCAAAGCGAAGTCGGTGAGCTGGGAGAAGGACGGTGACCGGTATGTCGTTTCCCACAAGGAGGACCAGTCTGTTGCGAAAAGTACCTATTCCGCTGACGGAAAGTATGTTAAAACCGCCATCAGCATGGATCAGGAGGATTTGCCGATGAATGTGTTCAACCATATCAAGAAGCAGTATCCGTCCTACGAAAGCTTGACCTATGTGTATTTGATCAAGGAACCGAAGGATTTGCAGTATTACCTGGTCGGAGTGTCGGTCCCGTCGAAGCAGCTGCAAGCCGACATGCGCTTCACCCTGATAGGCAGCCTGATTTCCAAGACGGAGCAGCCGATGCCGGAAGCCCAGACGGCGGAAAATGCGAACACGCCGGAAAAAAGCGGGGAGAAGGCCCCGGCCGTGAAGGACAAGAAAGCCGGACAACCCAAGGCGGACGCGAAGGCGGAAAGCAAAGCCGATGCCAAAGCCGACGCGAAGGCGAATGCCAAGGCGGAATCCAAAAACGCCGCCAAAGCCGAGACTCCGAAGAAGTCCCGCAAGACGGACCCTTTCCTGATCAGCGAGGACAAGGTGCCTGCCAATGTGCTGAAAATGTTCAAAAAACGCATGATGAACGCTTCCGATGTGCGCTGGTATTACAAACCGGGCGACTCCATCTACACCGTCAAATGCGTGGTGCGCGACCAGCAGACCTTGGGCAAGTTCAGCGACAAGGGCAAATGGATCAGCAGCCGCACCGAGCTGGAGAAGGAACGTGTGCCTTCCGCCGTGTACAAGACCATCAATCAGTTTTATCCTTCCTATAAGTTCGTTTCCGCCGGAAAGGAAATCCGCAGCGACAAGCAGGACTTTTTCGCCGTGGAAATCATAGAGAAGGCGAATGCGCGGACGGGCGGCGTCACCACTTTGTACTTGGACAAGAGCGCACGCATCAAATACATAGAAGAGCCTGATTACCAGATTGCCGATCCTTCGACCAAACTGACGGCGGAGGAGGAGCGCATGGAGAAGAAATTGGAGAAGGAGTTCACCAAGGACCGCAAACTGGACATTTATCCGGTCAAGTCCATCAGCGCAGATGAAATTCCCAATGAAATCCACAAGTGGACAGACCTCTACTATCCTGAATATGTGTACAAAAACATCCGCTACGAGGAGGACGAGGATTTTGAGAAGGAGGGGAACATCTATATCATTCTCATTCAGCGTCCCGGTGTGGGGCAGCCGTATGCCACCGTGTATTTCACCCGGACGGGCAAGTTCCTGAAACTGGTGGACGAGTTCCGCTCCGAAGAGGAGATAGAGGCGCAGATGGAGGCCAAACGGACGCCGCCGGTGGTGCCCATGAACGTGGCCGCCGCCTTCAAGAACCGGGTGACGGACGCGAACGATGTCAGCTGGAACAAGGACGAGGAGAACCATTGGGTGGCTTCCTACACGGACAAGAAGGAGCAGCGGAAGCAGACGGCCTACACGACAGACGCTTTCTGGGTGTTCACCCGCACGGAAATCCCCTTGTCCAAGGTCCCGTCATCGGTGAGGAACTATATCGAGAAGAATTTTGCCCATACCGAAATCAAGGAGTGCTGGTCGGTTTCCGATCCGCAGAACAAACTGTATTATACGGTAAACCTGTACAATAAAAAGACAAAACTCCGTTTTAACATGTCATTCACCCAGTCGGGGAAACCGATGGAGTAGTGTTTGGCAAACCTAAAAGATTACTGAGAGCATGAAACCTTTTCAAGTGCTGCTGTATATGTGCTGCGCGGTGTGTCTGCTGGCCCTGCTCGGGGCGCTGATGCCTTCGGAAGGCGTGTCCGTGGGTGCGGTGAACCTGCGTTTCCCGTCCCCTGCGGAAGTGGTCAGGGAAAGCGCGAAGCAGGAGGTGATAGATGTGGACAGCACCATAGACAGGCTGCGCCAGGGCACGCAGGCGAGCGGGCTGCGTTCCGTCGTGGACAGTTTGAAATTCTACAAGAACTTCACCACGGAGAATGTGGCGCGTATCCATTTCCCGAACAACGATTACACCTATTTCGACCCTTTGTTCGCCCAATGCCGCAAGGCGGCTTCCGGACGAAAGGTCAGGATTTTGCATTACGGGGATTCCCAGATAGAGATGGACCGGATTTCCAGTACCTTGCGGCAGGAGCTGCAAGCGCGTTTCGGAGGCATGGGCGCGGGCATACTGCCGCCGGTACAGACCATTCCGACCTTTACGTTGAGCCAGTCTTCCTCCGGATTGCAGCGCTATGTGTGCTACGGGGATTCGACCCAGCCGAGGGCGCCGCACCGTCGTTACGGTTTGCTGGCCACTTGCGCCTACACTTCGGGGGGAGCCACCTTCTCCGCCCGGGCCTCTTCGGGCAAAAGGGTGCAGCCTTTGGCGCGGAAGTACCAGCAGGTCACCTTGATTGTCGGGGCCAACCAACCGGGATTCTCCGCGACCTGCAAGGGCGTGACCCGCACCTTGCCCCAGGCGGTCAAGGGGGTCAGCCTGCTCCAGTGGACGTTTGAGGATTCCCTGAGTTCGGTACAGCTGACGATGAACGGCAGCGCCGATGTGTACGGCATCGCCTTGGAGGGCAAGCACGGCATCTCGGTCAGCAACGTGCCGATGCGGGGCTGCTCCGGCACCATTTTCACCCGCATAGATTCTTCTGTTTTGGGGCAGTGTTACCGCAAAATGCACATTGATTTGATTATCATGCAATATGGAGGCAATATGATGCCTTCCATCAGCAGCGAGAAAGCCATTTCCAACTACATGGGCATGATTTCCAAGCAGCTGAAATACATCCATCAGCTGTATCCGCAGGCAAAGGTGCTGTTTGTCGGCCCTTCCGACATGTCCAAGCGCGTCAATGGCAAGCTGCAAACCTATCCTTTCCTTCCGAAGATGAACGAGGCCCTGAAACAGACCGTGCTGGCGAACGACGCGGCCTATTGGGACATGTTCCATGTGATGGGAGGGGAGAACGCCATGATACAATGGGTGGCACACCAGCCAGCATGGGCGGGTCCCGATTATGTGCATTTCACGGAGGCCGGTGCGGCGGAAATCGCACGCATCCTTTCCAATGCCTTCCTGACCCATTACGATTTCTACGAATTGCGAAGCCGCTGCCGTCCGGAGCTGGTACGCCAGTTTATGACGCGAAATATCGAATAATCCATGCGGCGTTTCCTTTGGTGTGGCTTGGTGTGGGCGTTTTTGGGACTTTGTCCGCTTTCCGCACAGCCTTTCATCCCTTCGCTTTCGGAGGACGGGATGGCCTTGGCGGACAGCTGCCGCCTGTATTTTCCGGCGGGGACGCACGCCTTCGTTCCTTTGTTCCGGGCTTGGGACACCTTGTTTGAGGAGGGGACGGGCACCATCAACATTCTGCATATCGGGGGATCCCATGTGCAGGCGGGCATTTTCCCACACCAGGTGCGCACGCGCCTGCTTCAGACCGCTCCCGGACTGACGGGCCGCCGGGGTTTTGTCTTCCCTTTTTCGGTGGCGAAAACCAACAATCCTTATAATTATAAAGTGTCCTGCTGCGGACAGTGGGATTTTGCGAAGAACACCCAGCGGAGCATCCCGTATCCCTTGGGGCTTTCCGGCATGGCGGTGCTTCCCCGCACCCCATCCGCCACTTTGAGCCTCTGTCTGCGCAATAACGACGGGCTGTATTTTGATTTTGACAAGGTCAGGGTGTTCGGCTACTCCGATTCCGGCCGGGTTTTTCCCGTGCTGACGCTGAACGACACGGTGTTTCAGGGCCTCTACGATTCCGCGAGCCGCAGCTATGCCTTTGTGCTGGACCGCTACACCGATTCCCTGACGCTTTCGTTTGTCGCGGAGGATTCGGTCTGGGAACCTTTTTGTCTTCGGGGAATATTGTTGGACAACGACTTGCCAGGTTTCAGCTACCATGCGGTGGGGGTGAACGGGGCCAGCGTGCCTTCTTACCTGCAATGCCCGTATTTCGCGAACGACCTGCGCTTTCTGCATCCCGACCTCTGTGTGTTTGGCATTGGCATCAACGACGCCAGCGGGGACGGTTTCGACACCGTGCTTTTCCGGCAGCGCTACGAGCGTCTGATTGAGGAGATACGGCGTGTCGCTCCGGACTGCTGCTTCCTGTTTGTCACGAACAACGACAGCTACCGCCGGGCGGGCCGCCGCCGTTACGAGGTGAACACCAACGGGCAGTTGGCGCGGCGTGTTTTCTACCGTTTGGCGGAGGAGTACGAAGGGGCTGTGTTTGACCAGTTTGCCCTGATGGGCGGTTTGAGGTCCATGAAAAGCTGGGAGGCTGCCGGACTGGCCCAGCACGACAAAGTGCATTTCACTGCGAAAGGCTACCGTTATATGGGCGATTTGCTCTACGGGGCGCTGATGCAATCGTATACGGACTATTTGAAGCGAAAGGGGACGGGAGATGCTATGGAATGAGGTTTTGCGGTACTTGAAAACGCTGTTCTCCTTTAACGAGGCGCAGCCGCTGCTGTTCACCCAATTTTATTTTTGGGCGTTTTTTATCGTGGTTTTCTTAGGGCTCAGCCTGATAGGCAACCGCCGCCTGATGCGGAACGCCTTCCTGTTTTTGGCGAGTTTGTTTTTCTACTTCAAAACGAGCGGGCTGTTTGTGCTTATTCTGGTGTTTTCCACCGTGTTTAACTTTTTTGCGGCCAAAGGCATACAGCGTTCGGTGCGGCCGGGTCCGCGCAAGCTCCGGGTGGCCGCGAGCGTGATGGTGAACCTGGCGGTCTTGTTCTATTTCAAATACGCCTATTTTTTCACCGATGTATACAACAACCTTTTCCACACCCGCTATCAGGTGTTCAATTATTTGGCGCATTGGGCCAATGCCTTCGGCGGGCATTTCAACGCGGATGTGATCCTGCTGCCGGTGGGCATTTCCTTCTTCACTTTCCAGACCATCAGCTATGTGGTGGATGTGTACCGGGGGGATGTGAAAGCCGTGGATAACGTGCTGGATTTCGGTTTTTACGTGAGTTTCTTTCCGGGTCTGGTGGCGGGTCCCATTGTCCGGGCCTCCCAGTTTGTGCCGCAGCTGTACAAGCCCTTTTTCCTGTCACGCCGCCAGTTCGGCATGGCGGTTTTCTGGATTCTGAACGGATTGTTCAAGAAAATGGTGTTGAGCGATTACCTGGCCGTTAATTTCATTGACAGGGTTTTCGCCAATCCGTTGATGTATACGGGTTTTGAGAATCTTTCGGCTTTGTTTGCCTATTCCTTGCAGGTGTATGCGGATTTTTCCGGCTATACCGACATTGCGGTCGGTGTGGCCCTGCTGATGGGCTTTCATTTGCCCAAAAACTTCAATTCGCCCTATAAGGCGCAGAATCCAAGCCAGTTCTGGAAACGTTGGCACATCTCCCTCTCCAATTGGCTGAAGGATTACTTGTATATTCCGCTGGGCGGGAACCGTAAGGCGACGGCGGCCACCTACCTGATGATTTTGGCCATTTCGCTGATTATTGTGTTCTTGGCAAAACTGTGGTGGGTGACGCTTTTGGTTGCTGTGCTGGCTTTGGGGCTGGCTTTCTGTCTGTTGTGCTGGCCGGAGAGCCGGAAAAAAATCAATACCAACATCAACATGATGAATACCATGCTTTTCGGCGGATTATGGCACGGCGCCAGCTGGAATTTCATGCTGTGGGGCGGTTTGAATGGCTTGGGCATTTTGGCGTATAAAATCTGGCGAAACCGCACGCTGCTCCAGCGGATGGGCATAGCTTCGGCGGTGTTTCTGCTCTTTTTCGTGCTTAGCCGCTGGACGCATGCGCCCTTTTACAATTTGGCGGCGGTGTGGAGCGGCATATTCTGTTTCGGCACCTTGGTCGGCGGCGCGTGGCAGGCAGTTTCGCGGCGCGGTGGCATTGCTTGGGCCGGGCAGGCTTGGTCGGTGCTGATGACCTTTGTGTTTGTGACCTTCACCCGTTTGTTCTTTCGTTCAGGTTCCAATCTGAATCCGGCGGAGGCCAACGAAGTTGCCTGGAACACAGCTGGTAACATGGTGCATCAGATGGGCGGGGCCTGGGATCTCTCCCTGATTCCCTCCATTGTGCACGAATACCGCGCCATTTTCCTGCTGTTTGCAGCCGGTATGCTGATCCATTGGCTTCCGGACCGTTTCAAACGCCGTTACCGTATGGCTTTTGCAAGACTACCCCTTCCCGTCACACTCATGGCGGTCGTGCTGGCGGTGTTTGTGATATACCAGTTTATCACCGCTGATTTGCAGTCGTTTATTTATTTCCAGTTTTAGTTTTCTGGAAAGGGAGGGGACATTAACCGTACCGTCGGGTTCTGCTGTCTTGTTCCCTTTTTTAGGGTCAAACTACCCGCCATGCCTGTTTGGGCACTCTTGGCGTTCCAATTGACGCGCGTGGGCGTCTTGTGTTGTTTGCGGCTTTCTCACAGCAGCGCCTCAATCTCTTTTTCGAAATCAGCGGGTTCGGTGGTGGGGGCGAAACGCTTCACCGTAACGCCGTCTTTGGCGATGAGGAATTTGGTGAAGTTCCACAGTATGTCGCTCTCTTTCTTGGCCGATGTGCTGAGGGTTTTGAGCAGGGTGTGCGTGGCTTTGGCTTTCAGGCCTTTGTATTCCTCGGTGGGAGCCTGTGCCTTGAGCCAGGTAAAAATAGGGTGCTCCTCCTCGCCATTGACATCGATTTTCTTCATTATCTGGAAGCTGACGCCGTAATTCAGTCGGCAGAACTCCTGTATTTCTCTGTCGGTGCCGGGGTCCTGCTCCTTGAACTGGTTGCAGGGAAAGCCGATGCAAACCAGGCCGCGCTCGCGATACTTTTCGTTCAGCGCCTCCAAACCGTCGAACTGGGGCGTGAAGCCGCACTTGCTGGCGGTATTGACGATGAGCAGTATCTTGCCTTCAAACTCCTTGAAATCAATCTCTTTCCCGTTGCTCGCAACGGCCTTGAAATCATAAATGGTAGCCATGTCGTGTTTTTTTATGGTGAAGTGTTAATATAACGCGGCGAGGGTGTGTCTCACAAGATGTTAAAGTCTAATGGAAGTCAAGCAGCTCCACTTCGAAGACCAAAGGGGAGAAAGGAGGGATGATGTCTCCTGCGCCTCTTTCCCCGTAGGCGATGGCGGAGGGCAGCACTAACGTGGCTTTGCCGCCTTTTTTCATCAGGGCGATGCCTTCGTCCCATCCGGCGATGACCTGTCCCATGCCCAACTCAAAGGTGAAGGGCTTGTTGCGGTTGTAGGAGGCGTCGAAAACGGTGCCGTCCAGCAGCATGCCGCGGTAGTGGACCGTGCAGCTCATCCCTTTGACCGGATGCTTGCCCTTGCCGGCTTTGGTCTCAATGTAGTATAGTCCGGATGCGGTCGGTTCGGCTTGCAGGTTCTTGCTCTCCAAGTAGGCTTGGATCAGCTCCTTTTCCTTGGCTAGGGACTCCTGCATTTGCTGGGCCTTGTATTCCTCAAAGGTCTGGATGTTGTGCAGGCAGACCGTCAGGTACAGCATGGTTTTCTTTTTGACGAATGCGGGTACGTTGCCGTAGTTGTACGTCTCGAAATAGGCTTTGGCGGGAAGGATGAAGGTGGCGGAGTCGCCGAGGCGCATCAGCTGCAATCCCTCGTAGATGTCGCCTGCGAATTTGGCGGGCTGCATCATGGTCTGGATTTCCCGTCCGCTTTGGATGACGGAGTCGTTGTCGGTGCGCATCTCAAGGAAGAGGGTGAGCACGTCGCCCGATTGCGGGGTGTTGCCGTTGATGTTCTGGGTGTGGAAACGGTAATACAGCCCGTTTTCCGTTTTTTTGAAGCCTTTGTGGTCGTTGCAGGCGGTCATGCCCCAGCAGAGCAGGCCTATCCATGCGATGGTGAACGCTTTTTTCATGTTTTTCCGTTTAGGGGTGAATGTTTACTGCTGCATCATGTTCTGCGGCCGGACAATGTTCGGAAGCACTTCGATTTCAGCGATGATGGTGGAGAAAGGCGGAACCGGGATGTAGGGGTTCTGCACACCGAAGGCGATGTGGTACGGCATGATGAGGGTGGCTTTGCCGCCGCGTTTCATCAGGGAGAGGCCTTCGTCCAGTCCGGCGAACATGCGTCCGACAATGCAGTACAACGGATCCTTCCCTTCGGAGGAGTCGAAAACGCTGTCGTTGGCGAGCTTGAAGGTGTAGCGGATGCTGAGGGAGTCCCCGTTGGCGATAGGAGTGCCTTTGCCAACCTGGGTTTCAATGAAGTAGAGCCCGCTTTCCCGAGGTTCGGCCTCCAGTCCGTGCACGCTCATGTACTGCTTGATTTCCTCCTGTTTTTCCGCGTTCACTTCTTCTGCGCTGCGGATGCGGTTCATTTTGATGGTGAAGAACACCATGGTCTCCTCGGTGATGAAGTCAGGCAGTTCAGGAATGCCCATGTGCAGGAAAAAGGTGTCGGCTTTGAGTGCGAAAGAGGCTTCGTCCCCTTCGTGCATCAGGGAATAGGCTTCGTACAGGTCGCCGGGGTAGACGGATTCCTGCATCATGTCCACCACATCCCGCTCTTCGAAAACGATGGAGTCGTTGTCGGTGCGGTAGGACACGGTAAGGAAGAGGTAGTCGCCGTTTTCGGCCGCCCGGGCATCCTTGTTTTGCACAATGAATTTGTAATACAGTTCGTTGTCGGTTTTTTCAAAACCTTTGAGCTTTTTGTCTTTGCAAGACGTGCTGCAAACTGCCAACGCGCAGAGTGCCATTGTAATCAGAAAAAATCTCTTCATGGTGTTTTTGAATGTTAAATTATATATTAACGTTTGTATTGTCTTTTTATTATGGCAGAATTTCCAATGAGTACACAAGGGTTGTGAATCCAGGGATGTCGCCGCCGTCCCCGAGGCTTCCGTAGGCCAGGTGGGGCGGGATGATCAGGTGGGCTTTACAGCCTCTCTGCATCAGTTGCAGGGCCTCCTGCAAACCGGCGATTTCATCGGAGCGTTCAATCACTAACTCCTTGATGCCGTCTTTGTCCGAGGCGTAAACCGGTGTGCCGTCCAGCAGGGAAATGTTGCAGCGCAGCCGCACCGCGTCCCCTTTGGAAAGGGTTTTGCCGCTTCCTTTTTGAAAGATTTCATAATACAGTCCGGAGGGCGTGCGTTGCATCTGCCATCCGTAGCGGCGTATCACCAGTTCAATGTCCTTGGCCTCGTTGCGGACAATCTCCCGGTGGATGCCGGTCATGTATTCCTCGGTGGGTTTCTGTACGGGTTCGGTCCCGGTGTCGGCGGCTTTTCGCTGGCAGCAAAGGCACAGGCCCGAAAGACAGGCAAGTATGGTCAGGGCAAGGCGGAACTTCATGGCAGCAGCTGGTTTTTGTATTGGTCCAGGGTGGAGCGGAACAGGGCGATGGCCTTTTCCATGCTCTCATGAAATTCGCCACCGGCGGCGTTGCGGTGTCCTCCGCCGTTGAAATGGGCGCGGGCGTAAGCGTTTACGTCAAAATCGGCCTTGGAGCGGAAGGAAATCCGGATATGCCCGTCCCTTTCCGTGAAAAAGGCGGTAAAGTGCACGGATTTCATGGAAAGTCCGTAGTTAACAATGCCTTCGGTGTCCCCTTGCTTGAAATGGAAGCGTTGCAGGTCCTCCTTGGTCAGGTAGATATAGGAGGTGGCGTAGTCGTCCAGCACCACCATGCGCTCGCTCAGGCAGAAGCCCAGCAGGCGCACGCGGCTTTCGGAATAGGTGTCGTAAATGTTGCGGTGGATTTGCTCCCCGTTGATGTGCAGTTCCATCAGTTTGCCCGCCGTTTCGAAGGTGGACACGTTGTCGCAGTGATAGCTGAAGCTTCCGGTGTCGGTCACGATGCCGGTATACAGGCATTCGGCCATTTCCTTGGTGATTTTGTCCGCATCGTTGAAATGGCAGGCAATCAGCCGGTAGACCAGCTCGCAGGTGGAGGAGGTCTCCTCGGTGACCGAATAGGTGAAATCAAAAATGTCGGAAGGGTCTATGTGGTGGTCGATGAGGGCTTTGTACGCTTTGGACTGCTCTAAGGCCGTCTGTAGCAGGCTCACCCGTTTGCTTTGGTTGAGGTCCAAGCAGAAAAGAAAGCCCGCTTCCCGGATTTTTCGGGTGCAGAAGTCGGTCTCCTTGTGGGCGAGACGCACTTTCCCTATGCCGGGCATCCATTGCAGGAAATCGGGGAAGTCGTTGGGGGAGATGATGCAGCATTGGTGCCCTTTCTGTTCCAGGTACATGGACAGGGCCAATGCGGATCCCAAGGCGTCGCCGTCCGGATTATGGTGTATCAGCAGCACAATTTCCTGGTGTTTCTGCAATTCGGCTTGCAGTGCGCGTACCGCTTCCCGGCTCAAATGTCGCATTTCAGTCATCCCATTCCAATTCATCAAACGAGGCGTCGAACAGGATTTCCCCCTTGCGGTTCATCACCCCCCATTTCCCGTTGATTTTCATACCGGCCAGCCCTTTGCGGAAAGAAGTGACCTTTTCGAAGGCGAAAGGGATTTCCAGGCTGCCTTTGGTGTCCAGAAAACCCCAAGTCCCTTCGCTGCATGCGGCGACAAGGCCTTCGCTCACGTCCTGCATGTCGGTGTATTGGCAGCGGATGCGCGTCACGCCGTTGGAGTCAATCAGTCCCCACATTCCGTTCATTTTCACCCGGGCATAGCCGTTCACAAACGACCGTGCGTCTTCGTACACACAAGGGATGTCCAGCGCCCCTTTGCGGTTGAGGTAGCCCCAGCGTCCGTTTTGGCGGACAGCCGCGCGTTGGCCGGAGACCTCTCGTATGCGTTCATAGGCGGCAGGAATGACAAACGCCCCTTCCGCATTGACCATTCCCCAGCGGTTGCCGCTTCGGACCACGAAAAGCCGCAGTATGTCCGTATTGGCGGGAAGCGGTCCGGTCTCAGGGGTCTCCGAGATGGGGGTGGGGTGGAACACGAGGTTTTTTGGGGCTTTTTTAATGTTGTTCAAATCCACTGAAGAGGCGGATTCCGCTTCTATGACAATTTGTCCGGAAGCACGCACACACAGGAGCAAACTCAGTCCCATGCCTAAAATGAAGCCTTTTTTCATAATCCGAGAATGGTGAAGAAAGAATCTGCAAAAGTAATCGAAAAATCAATTGCTTTTCCACACTTGTCCGAAGAAAAAGCGGACGGCGGAAAAAATCGGGGCATACGGCGGAGGGTAAGGGGGAAAGAGCTATCTTTGCAGTTTATTTGAAAAAAGATTTGAAAACGGAACACTCGCCCGGACAGTTGTTTGCTAAAGGAATGATATACTGAAAAGAAAATGAAGCAGAACCAAAAGACCAATTTCCGATGGGTGATGTGTGCGCTGCTGTTCGCCGCCACCACCATCAATTACTTGGACCGCCAAGTGCTGAGCCTGACCTTTGAAGAGTTTATCAAACCGGAATTTCATTGGACGGACGCGCATTACGGCACCATTACCGCCGTGTTTTCGCTTTGCTACGCTATTTTTATGCTTTTTGCGGGCCGCCTGATTGACTGGCTGGGTACGAAAAAGGGATATACCTGGGCCATTGGCGTCTGGAGTGCGGGCGCCTGTCTGCACGCCGTTTGCGGTCTGGTAACCCGTTACGGCACCGGTTTGGAGTCTTCTGCTGCCTTGTTGCAGGCGACGGGCGACACCGCCGTGCTTGTCGCCACCGTGTCCTTATGGGCGTTTCTGGTGGCGCGTTGCGTGCTGGCTTTTGGCGAGGCGGGCAACTTTCCGGCGGCCATTAAGGTGACGGCGGAGTATTTTCCCAAGAAAGACCGCGCTTTCGCCACTTCTGTCTTCAATTCCGGCGCGTCCATAGGCGCCTTGGTCGCCCCTTTGACCATTCCGCCCTTGGCCAAGCATTTCGGTTGGGAGATGGCGTTCGTCATCATCGGCTCCTTGGGTTTTGTGTGGGCCGGATGCTGGGTGTTCCTGTACGATGAACCCCGCCGTTCCCGTTTTGTCAGCAAAGGGGAGCTGGAATATATTGAGTCGGATAAAATGGCGGACGATGCGGCCTTTCATCCGGAGGAGGAGGTCAAGAAAGGCGTTTCCATTTGGAAATGTTTCACGTATCGTCAGACATGGAGCCTGATTGCCGGGAAAGGCCTGACGGACGGCGTGTGGTGGTTTTTCCTGTTCTGGACTCCGAGCTACCTGAAGGCGCAGTTCGACATCAACACCTCCGATCCCAAGGGGATGATGCTGATATTCACCTTGTATGCCATTGTAATGCTGTCACTTTTGGGCGGCAAGCTGCCTACGCTGATTATTCGTCGGACGGGTTGGGACCCTTACCGTTCCCGCATGCTCGCCATGCTGCTTTTCGCTTTTTTCCCGCTTTGCGTGCTGCTGGCACAACCCTTGGGGCAGTACTCCCCTTGGTGGCCCATTCTGCTGATTGGTGTCGGATGCGCGGCCCATCAGAGCTGGAGCGCCAATATTTTCTCCACCACGGGCGACATGTTTCCCAAACCTTGGATTGCGACCGTGACGGGCATAGGCGGCATGGCGGGCGGCATTGGCAGTTTCTTTATCCAAAAGGGCGCTGGCAACCTCTTCACCTACGCGGATGAGGTGCAGATGCATTTTCTGGGTTATGTGGGCAAAAGTGCAGGGTATGAGATTGCTTTTATCGTGTGCTCGGTGGCCTACCTGTTGGCCTGGCTCATCATGAAGGCTTTGGTGCCCAAATACCGTCCGGTCGTTTGAAAAAGAGTGAGGTCGTAAAACAAAAACTGCAAGCGATGAAAGCGTTTATTCATGAAGATTTTCTATTGACAAGCCCTACGGCCCGGCGTCTGTACCACACGTATGCGGAGCCCATGCCCATTCTGGACTACCATTGCCATTTGTCGCCCGGGGAAATCGCTTCGGACAGGCGTTGGGAGAACATGACGCAGCTCTGGTTGGAGGGAGACCATTACAAATGGCGGCAGATGCGCTCCAACGGCGTGGAGGAACGCTACTGCACCGGCGACGCTTCCGATTACGACAAATTTCTCAAGTATGCGGAAAGCATGGAGTATTTGCTGCGCAATCCTCTGTTTGACTGGTCGCATCTGGAGCTGGCAAGGTATTTCGGCGAGTACGGGCGTCTTTCCCGGCAGACGGCTGCGGAAATCTGGGAAAAGTGCAATGCGATGCTGCAACGTCCGGAATATTCGGCGCGGGGATTGATGCGCCGTTCCAATGTGCGCGTGGTCTGCACCACGGATGATCCTACTGATGATTTGCGCCATCATCGGCAATTGG